>QIJL01000570.1 GCA_003232435.1 Flavobacteriales bacterium
CTTGGCCATGAGACCATTCCCGGTATGATGCTACTCTTACAAAACAACAGCAAAACTGCCCAAGAGCTAAAAAGCCATGCCATGCAAGGAATAATGGAAGAGGGAGTAAGCCTGAACCCGTCAGATGAATTTGAAATCGTAAACAATGTAAGGGTCGAAGGCAACTATGTGGGGCACTACAACGGTACCGCCGTCAAAGCCTTTGCCGCAGGGCTAATCAATGATCTTGGTAGCGGCCTTAGCCTTTTGGTACTTACCGAAACGGACAAATTCTCAAGCACCCACATACAAGAGGCCAACAAACTTTTAAACACCGTTAAATTCTCTAAACCCAAAAGGGAAAACAACGAAGAAGTACAATTCTGGAAAGACAGGCTCAGGGGCCAAATGCTCAAGTATATGCTCACTAGGTCAAGTAGTGATTACAACGGTGGCTCTACCGGGTACAACGAAAGTAGAACCCTAAGTCTTTGTGTCAACGGCAGGTTCAATTATTATTCCAATGCGCATGCCTCGGTCGATACTGGTACCAACGCAGGTGGTTTTTTAAATAACAATGATAATAACAGCGGACAATATGAAATTTATCATTTAAACAATAGTACGTGGTTGAAGTTAGCTTTTGAAAGTGGGGAAACCTACGAAGCAGAACTAACGACAGATGAGACGAACCTAAAAACATTTATTGACGGTTTAAGGTACTATCTGGCCGGAGATGCGGAATGTGAATAATATACTCGAATGAATTAGTATAAGTTGTATCTTTTAACTACTGAAAATCAACGGTTTTGAAGAAAATCATTTTCCTTACCGGATTCTTTTGTATCACTATATCAGCATTGGGCCAAACTACTGATGTCATAGTGGACAGCCTGCAAAATGTAATTGAAAGAACGGAAAGCGATTCCCTGAAAGCGAGTGCCTATTCCAGCCTTGCATGGCGATTTATCGTTTTTGGCCATGAAATATCCTTGGTCAAGGCAAACTTGGACTCGGCTTTGGTCATTCTAGAGAAAAGAAAGGATACCATGAGTTTAGCCAACTTGGAGTATAAGTACGGGGTCATGTACCGTTTTCAAGGCGATTTTGACAAAGCATTGGGTTACTTTGAAAAGGTCTTGCCCTTTTACGAATCTCAACAGGATTCCAGTAAAGTGACCAACACCCATTTCCAAATAGGGGTGGTGTATGAAATGACAGGAGACTATGAAAAAAGTCTTACTGAATTCCTAAAAATTCTAAAAATTTACGAAACACAGGATAACAAGCAAGGAGTTGGGCTAACTCTAAACAGTCTGGGTATTGTCTACACAAAATTGAATAAATATCCATTGGCAACAGAAAGCTTTAAAAAGGCCATAGCAATTCACACTGATCTAAAAGATCAAATGAACGTTGCCAATGCAAACAGCAACCTTGCTGATGTATACATGAAGGAGGGCAAGTTGGAAATGGCCTTGGAAAACTACCTCATTGCCAGAAATATCAATCGGGAAACCAAGAGTGCCTGGGGGCAATCAATCAATAATCAAAAGGTAAGTGAGATCCTTGTCCTTGAAGAAAAATATGCACAGGCGCTTCCCTATTTAAATGAGGCCTTGCAAATTCAAAAGGAAAATGACTATAAGACCGAAATGACAGGCACCTTGGCGGCTTTGGGCCTTGTTCATCTAAGACTAAAGAATTTCTCTAAAAGTGAAGAATTCTTAAAACTAGGGTCAAACAATCTCACGGATTCTAAAGAAATGCTCGCCAAATTGCATCAAAATTTTTATACGCTATACAAGGAAACCAATAGGTTTAAAGGGGCCACTGAACATTTAGAAAGCTATTATTTTTATAAGGACAGTCTTTTAAATGAGGTAAACATCAAAAACATAAACGAGCTCCAAATCAAATTCGAAACGGAAAAAAAAGATAGGGAATTGGCGGAGCAACATCTAGAAATACAGGAACAACAAACCGAGCTTCAAAAAAAGAAAAACCAATACACTATCATGACCGGGATCGCCATTTTTTTGCTGGTTTCCTCCCTCTTGGGGTGGTTCCTCTACCAACAACGTCAAAAGCGAAAGAACCAAGAAATCATATCCCTAAAAAGGGAGCAACAGGTCAAGACGCTCGAGTCCCTTATGGAAGGGGAGGAAAAAGAGCGTTTTCGCATTGCCAAGGAGTTACACGACGGTGTAAATGGGGATCTTTCTGCCATAAAATATAAACTTACATCAATGTTAGAACACAATACGACAGTTGTCAATGAAGTGGTCGCCATGATCGACAAATCTTGTGAGCAGGTCAGGGCCATTTCGCATAATTTGGTACCCCCTTCCCTAGAAAAATTCAATCTTATAGAGGCCTTGGCCGATTATTGCAGCACCATGGACGAGGTACACGAACCGAAAATCGACTTTCAGCATATTGGGGAGCATCCGCAGCTATCCAAAAATAACGAGATCAATATCTATAGGATCGTACAGGAACTTGTGAGTAACAGTATTAAACATGCCGAGGCGAAACGAATTACGGTACAAATCAGTAACCGGGAAAACAATATTCAAATCACCATCGAGGACAATGGCAAGGGCTTTGACCCCAATAAGGTCGATAGCAAGGGCATCGGTCTTAAGAATATAGATTCAAGAATCGATTACCTGAACGCCACCAAGGATCTGGTGTCGAATTCCAAAGGAACTTCCTATACCCTAGAAATTGACATAAATAAACTGAATGATAACTAAAATAGCCATTACGGACGACCATGTACTAGTACTTAACGGTATTGAGGCCATGCTCAAAGATACGCCCGAAGTAACTGTGGTCGGAACCTATGAAACCGCCCAACAGACCTTGGAGCATATTCAAGAAGATGGCCCTGACGTTCTTCTTTTGGATATTAACTTGCCCGATATTGATGGTATCGAACTTTGTAAAACCCTGCTCAAACAACATCCCGATCTTAAAATTTTAGCGCTGACCAACTTTGAGGAGATTTCATTTGTAAAAAAAATGTTGGGTTACGGGGCCAGTGGCTACTTGCTCAAAAACACACAGAAGGCGGAATTGATCGAAGCCCTAAAAACCGTTTTGGACGGTGGGCAGTATCTACAGAAAAAAATTGAAAAGAAATTGATGCGCCATGCCTTGGGGCAGCGAAAGACGAATGACTTTATGCCCAACCTCACAAGAAGGGAGCAAGAGGTTCTGGAGGCCATAAGCGAAGAATTGACCACACAGGAAATTTCGGAGAAACTTTTTATCAGTGTAAAAACCGTTGAAACCCACAGAATGAACCTTATGAGCAAATTGGGGGCAAGAAATAGTGTGGGGCTTATTAAAACAGCATTGAAAAAAGGGTTGATTACCTAGCGTCAATTTTAAAAGTGGAAATAAAAAATTTCTTGAAACCGACTATCCCCGAGGCAAGCCATAGGGGTATTTCGCCGGTTTCATTTTGGCCTTGGGGCCAAAAACCGAAATTTTGCATTTTGCCCCACCCGAAATTGCGAAAAAGCAATTCCGACCTCCCCCAAGGGGAGGTAAAATCGGAAACCTCGAGGCAGAGCCGTCGAGGAATTATTTAGATTAAGAACGTTTGAAAGCCAATTGCTAGAAGACAATTTCGTTAAAACTTAGCTAAAATTCAGGCTTACCATCCTTTTTGTATACTAATCACTTGTCAACTTGCGTTGAGGTTAAGCAATACCCGATAAATCGGGTCGATAGTTTATCAAAATGAAAAGAATTCTTTTCTTATTCTTATTTGCCTTTACACTTTCATTTTCCTCAAATGCGCAGAGTGAAGAAGTGGAAATAATTATTGCGCAAAAGGTAAAAGTATTTCCCAATCCTGCTACAAATGTGGTCAATGTTCTTGGATTACAAAACAGCGGCAGGGCAGAAATCATCGTTTCCGATACTTACGGAAACATTGTTCTAAAGCATCATTGGCAAATCAAAAACAGAGCTTTGAATATTCCGGTTACGGCTCTTGGTCCGGGAATATATGTGATTACCATTCGTTCTGAAGAACAGCGGGTGCAGACCAAGTTCTACAAAAAGTAATATAAAAAAGGCCCTTCAATTTTGAAGGGCCTTTTTACATGCCGACATTTTTCTTTTTCTATCTTTTGGTGAAGACCAATTCGCCCTCGGCGTCTAAATTCGTATAGCCCAAATCTGCAGCGGTAATTGTCATCATATTACCTTCGAATACAGGTTTTACCGTAATGGTCTGGCCATCGGCATCAACGTACGAAAGGGTCGTACCATCAAATGTATATGTGCTCGTGTCTATGTCACTTTCACTAGGGCATGGTATATCAAGACCTGAACCACCTGAGTTTACATCAATACTAAGATAGTTTACTGAATTCTCGACAACGATCGTTAAATCTGCATTAAATGTAAATGTGATAACATTACAGCTCTTATTGGTCAAATAATCCAAAATACTTCTTCCGAATTTTGCTTCATCACTAGCAGTCTGATCATCGATTTTTAGCTCGCTAGCATCCCAAGTGCCCTGTAGTTGGGCTTGATCCGTTTGATTATCTGTATTTTCCTTATCGTCTGAACATGAACCGATCATGGCCACAATTGCAAAAAGATAAATTATACGTTTCATAATTGTATTGGTTATGGCCGATTGCGGTCAACGCGGCATTCAGCCAGTTTACATCGTTAAAACGCACAAAGTGGGAATATATTTTATGCTCGGAGACAAGGAGAGTGTCAGAAGAACCGATAGGTGGCCTTGATCAAGAAAGTATTTTCCTTTTTATTACCGAATATTTGGCCATCGAGGCTTCTTCCGAGCGAATCCGTTGGATCACCGCTTCCGGTAATGCCTTGTGACCATACCAAGAAGATTCCCGAATGGGGTATACTCCCATCGGGCATCCCCAGGTTCTCAGGGTTTGATAACGGCAGAACCGGCCCACGACCGTTGGCCTGCGCCCAAAATGCCCTGTTTTTCTAAAAAGGGAAATTTGAAAGGGAAATTTGTCGTGCACCCGTCGTTACAGCTGTTCTATTTTTTAATTTTTTTTTCATTGTTGTCCGGTAAACTTTTTTAAAAGTTTAGACAATGCCCGTAATCATTGATCATCAATGCTGAATCGAAACTTGAAACCTTGCTTTTGAAACTTTATGTAATCTTCACGGATAGCTAAGAAATCATCTGGTATAGCCATTGATTTTCAAATAGCTGCAATTTAGTCTTGCGTCTTATATCTAACAGCGCCGCGGTCTTACGTCTTTAACCGGACAGTACTGTTTTTTTGTATATCCGCTATTATGCCACGTAGTTCATTTTTTCGGACTTTTATTCTCCCTTTCAGGGAGAGGGACAAAAAGAAAAGGCCCAAAATTCAATTGTTCGCCCCTTCCGCCAGCTGGTGGATGTAATCGAATTATATAGGGTTCAAATAAGAGACTGTTTTGAAATATCTCGATTATTTTCTCCCGCCCGAACCGTTCGGGCGGGTATACCCTCTTTTTGCGCATAACTTCGTTAAAATTTTAAACCGTAGCGATGCTATGCTCAAAAATTTTGCCTCGTTCTGCATCAAAAATAGGCCATAACAATTCTAACGACATATTTCAAAATAGTCTCTAAGTTACTGGCACAATAACG
>QIJL01000459.1 GCA_003232435.1 Flavobacteriales bacterium
AAAGTGTTTTGATTAAAATCGTATCATCTTCCCCTTTAAGGCTTTTGCGAAATTTAATCAAGGCTTTCAGGGCATCTTCGTAAGAACTTGCCGTAGAAAAACGTTCTTCAAGTCGAAGTCGATTTAGATACACTGCACCATGATTGAGTATGGAATGTGATGGAGATTTCTTGAAGAATATTCGTTCGATTTCCGATTTCAGTTTTTTTATCTCCCAATTTTTTATCTCACCCGCATGCTCATCAATCCATAAATCGACATCCGAATAAATTTTTCGGGTGCGCTTGGTATGTCTTGTAGCGTTCATAATTCCGGTAATCTTTCCAGTTGTAAAATCATACTGCTTTTCTTTCAAATGTAAATTGAAAGGTATATCTCGCGTTTTACTGGTGTGCCCAACACGCAATACCAAGGGAAATTTTTTATCTTTAGTTTTGTGGTCCGCCCGTTTATCGAAGGTCAGCTTGATTGTGGCCATAATTACATTAAATTTTAGTGGCGTGCTTTTGGCGTGCTTTTTTTGATTTTAAATGGTTTAATATGATATTAAAGATAAGCAAAATCCCCGTAAAATAGGCATTTCAAGACATATGAAAATATATAAAACCATAAGTGAACCGACTGTTAATCAGAGGGTCCTTGGTTCGAGTCCAAGAGGGGGAGCGATAGCGACGAGAAGCCTTGCCATTTTTGGCGAGGCTTTTTTCGTCAGAAAACCTTGGGCGAGAAGCTTGTGCCGAGCGCAGTCGAGGTAAGTCCAAGAGGGGGAGCTGATAAACGTCAACATTCAAAGTTGGCGTTTTTTGTTTTAAAAAGGGAAAATGTTCAAGGGCGAGAAGCCTGTGCCGAGCGTAGCCGAGGCAAGCCCAAGAGGGGGAGGGGCTTTAAAATCAGGCAGTTACATAAAAATGTGGCTCTAGTCTATTATTGCGTTGATAAATACAATTTTATTGACTTGGGCATTTAAAGGCCAATGTTCGGTTTGGGCTAAAGCCCGACAGGCGCTTTTCCTATCGCCACGACTTAAAAGCCGTGGCAATGGAATTGGAAAATCGATTTTTCAGTTGCTCCCGGATTTATCCGGGGGACGTATTTGACCCTGTTAACCGGGCTTTAGCCCAAAACCCGTAATACCGAACCAATAACCATAGGCCTTTCAGGAATCATAGCTATTTTAAACTAGAGCCAGAATTTGTTTTAGAGTATTGAAAATCAACATTTTAATATACTAAATATTCTACTTTTTCTGTATTAAAAAACTAAATTTCTTACGTCGAACTCAGGTTATAACATCCATACACTCTTCGGAATGTTCTTCATAAGGTGGTATACGAAATCTATCTAAAAATGAATTTAGGACTTTATTAGGAAATAGTACAAAAGTACAATTACGAGGGATGGGCAAATGACCTAATCCATAAACAAATTTGGCAGCCATAGGGAAATCTCAGGAAAGAGGGTTACCAAAATCAAGACCAAAAAGCTGACCATAAGAAATGGAAATCCTGCCTTACTAACTTCCCCTATCGATATTTTCCCAATGCTCGAAGCCACAAAAAGGCAGACACCAACAGGAGGTGTGGTCAAACCGATAATGAGGTTCAGTACGGCAATAACGGCAAAATGAATTGGGTCTACATCAACTGCCAAAGCTACTTTCAGCAAAATCGGGAAAAGAATCAAAAGTGCAGCAATGGTCTCCATAAAAGTACCGACCACAATCAACAAAAGATTGATTAGCAAAAGCACAACATACTTGTTAGTGGTAAACCCTAGAATCTCGCTAGAAATGGTCTGGGGAATCTGTTCGGTAATCAAAATATAGCCGAAAAGATTGGCAAATCCGACAAGAACCATTAGAGAAGCTGAGGTTTTCATCGAATCCAGCAGTACGGCCTGTATATTTTTGAAATTCAGTTTTTTATAAACGAATTTACCAATGACCAGAGCGTATACAACCGCTATAATCGATGCCTCGGTCGGAGTAAAGATGCCACCGATAATTCCATAAAGAATAATAAAGGTCATCAGCAGTGCCCAAAAAGTATCTATAAATCCACGGGCAACTTCGCCTAAACTGCTGCGCTTATGTTTGGGGTAATTTTTCTTTTTTGAAATAAAGTAAGCTGTGAAAAGCAGACCAACACCAAGAAGTAATCCGGGCAGCGCACCTGCCAAAAATAATTTTCCGACCGAAAGTCCGCTTAAAGTAGCGGCAATAATCATGGGCACACTTGGTGGAATAATCGGGCCCACTGTGGAGGAAGCCGCTGTGACCGCACATGAAAAATCAGCGTCATAACCTTCTTTTTTCATGGCTGGGATCATGATAGAACCCATACTGGCCGTATCTGATATCGCTGTACCTGAAATTCCTGCAAAAAGCATTGACGCGCCAATATTGACAAGCGAAAGTCCGCCTCGAATATGCCCTAAAAGGTGGTTACAGAACGTGATTATTTTTTCAGTCAAACCGCCATGGTTCATCAAATTACCAGCCATTATAAAACCGGGGACGCTAAGCAGTACGAAGACATCGATGCCAGAATACATTTTCATTGGAATGATTATCAAAGGAATTCCCTTAATCAAAAGATAGCTCAGACAAGAAAGACCTAATGCAAATGCAATCGGAAACCGTAGTATCAAACACAGCACGAAGACAATAACCAAGACCCAAATCATGCCCTTTTGTTTTTGAAGTTCTTGCGTATTTTAAATATCAGGTAATAACAGATAGATGCCGACATAATGAACATGCTAAAAAATGCCATACCCATATTAAAACCCATACTGGGGGATTGCTCTGGAATACCCAGTATGATAAATTGGATGGAATAGATAGCCATAATTGCAAAAAGCGAAAATGTTATTATGGGAATCGCTTTGCTCAAAAACTGTTGCAACTTTAGCGGAAAACGATTGTAGAACATATCGAGATGCACATAGAAATCATTTCTCATCGCTAGCCCCGCAGCGAAAGACATAGCGTAAATAAAGAAAATACGTGAGGCCTCCTCTGTCCATGATGGTGTCGCGATCGGAGTAAAGCGACAAAGAATCTGAATTATGACGGTTATGATAAGGCCCCAAGTGCTCAGGAGGGCACCGTACTTTAAAATACGCCCCACCGTTTTACGAAGCATCTTTTTCTGCTTTTAGTTGGTTGTAGATTTTTTGCATTTCTGGGGATAAGCTATCGTAAATGGCCTTTTCACATTTTTTTTGAAATGCCTTTTTGTCTACTTCGATGAACTCCATTCCTTTTGCCTTTAATTCGTCCTGCACTTTTTTTTCGCTTTCCAAAAAAAGACGATGCTCATAGGCTTCCATATCTTTCCCCGCCTGAAGAAAAATTTCTTGAAGGTCGGGCGGCAATTTCTGAAACTGTTTTTCTCCCATTACCGCATAGACCCAACTCACAACATGACCAGTAAGATTGACATATTTCTGCACTTCGGCAAAACCGGCGTTATTGATCATCGCAAACGGGTTTTCCTGTGCCTCGATCGTACCTGACTGTAACGAGGTAAAGACTTCTGAAAAAGCCATGGGTGTTGGCTTGGCTCCTAAAGCGCTCCAAGTTGTAACAAAAGAAGGAACGTTGGGCACTCTTATAATCAGGCCATTTAAATCATCGGGGTGTTTTATCGGCCGATTTGACGTCAAATGTCTCGGGCCTCGTTGAAAATGCGCCAGGGCCCGGAGTCCTGTTTTCTTGATCATTTCATCTTCGATTTGCTTGCCTAATGGCCCATTGATGTACTGAACCATGTCGGTCGAGTTCTCGATCAGAAATGGTAATTCGCAAAAAGTAGCAACTTCGAACCAGTTCGTCAAAGTAGAACCGGTAGTGGTCATATCTATGACCTCGGCCTTGATCATTCGAAGAGCCTCGACTTCCTTGGCCAATTGTTCAGAGGGATAAAGCTGTACTTTGATTCTACCTTGAGATCGTTCTTCCAAGATTTCCCCAAAATAAGCAAATGCTTGGTACCAAGTATGATCCTCCTTGACCAAGAGCGCGGTGCGAAGCAGAAATTCAGGTTCATCTTGATTGGATTTACAACTAAGAAGGAATAAGAATGCCAGTAAGAGCAGCAACGCTTTTGCACTAAATTTTGTTAGCCGCCCTTTTTCATTCATAGAACTCGTCTTGAGTTATTATTTTACCTGCGAATTCGCATTTTGCACCCTGATTTTGCCATTTTTAGCTTCCGTAGCTACGGCTATGCAACCAAAAAATGACTTCATCAGGGTGCAAAAGCCTTCATTCTCGGTTAGACGAGTTCATATTTCTAATCTTGAACCTCAACGATCATTTCGATTTCGACGGCAATGTTACTGGGTAAAGAACCCATACCGACAGCGGCTCTGGCATGTTTGCCTTTCTCGCCAAAGACGGCTACCATTAAATCTGAATATCCATTGATTACTTTTGGGTGATCTGTGAAATCAGGGGCGGCATTGACCATGCCCAGTACTTTCACACATCTTTTTACCTTGTTGAGATTGCCCAGTTCGGCCTTTAAAGCAGAAAGCTGATTAATCCCGGTAATACGCGCTGCCTCGTATCCTTCTTCAATTGTCAAGTCAGTGCCAACCTTACCCATAATATTTTCCCCATCGGCCTTTAATGGCCCTTTACCTGACAAGAAAATCATGTTTCCTACACGAACCGCATTCACATAATTTGCAACGGGGGCGGAAGGAGTACTAGTTCTTTAAGTTTGGCTTCGGGATTATAATTCGGATCGATATTTTCCGATACTTTTTCATGTTCATTTTCTGGTTCTTGTGTATGCTTCTTTTCTTGATTACAAGAAAGAAGGGTCAAAAAAGCTAATCCGAACAATATCTTCTTCATTTTATTTAGTTTAAGATTCGTTTTATAGAGGTCAGTAGCTATACTCCTGCCAAATGGAAATCCGAAATTTCTACTTGGTCTTTTCCCCCATGCCTTCGTTAAAATTTATCGCCGTAGCTAAGGCTATGCCGAAAAATTTTGCCTTGGCATGAGAAAAAATCCCTGCCTTGATTCTCCCGAATTTCCATTTGGCACGAGTATAGTTACATAGCTGAGAATTATCTTTTTTAGCCCGCTATGTTAGTTTTTACAATTTCTGAGAGTTATCGAATTCCAGAAGAGACCCCTCCGGCTTTCCCCGCTACAGCTCGCCCACAGCTCTCGCTGTGTCGCCCCTTGAAAAAAGGGGAGGATCCACCAAACTACCATTTTTGTTGAATCGGTACTATGTATCTGTTAAAGAATAACTGATACGTTTCGGCTTGTTCTTTTGCCCTTTTTCTTTGTTAAAATTTTCAACCGTAACCAAGGCTATGCTTGATAATTTTAACTTTGAAAAAAAGCAAAATAACTGCCCCGATTCTGCACCACTTATTCTTTAACAGATACTATGAACTTATCTACTGACCTCTATCTTTTTAAATAAAAAATTTCTTGAAACCGACTATCCCCGAAGCAGAGCCATAGGGGTATTTCGCCGGTTTCATCCCGATGGCCATCGGGACCGAAATTTTGTATTTTACCTCACCCGGAACTGCGAAAAGCAGTTCCGACCTCTCCCAAGGAGAGGTAAATCGGAAACCCCAAGGCAGAGCCTAGGGGAATTCTTTTCGATTAAGCATTCGCCAATATTTCTTTTACTCGTTGGGCCACGATCCGTTCTTGGCCGGGTTCCATCATCCATGTTGTGATACCGACCTCTTCTTTATTGCCGACGGTTTCTATGGATGGATGACCGTCGCGCAATTGCTTGCGCATGTCATCCTTAGAAATTTTTACAACTTCTTCATCCCATCTAATTTTGAGACTGGGCACGTGGTTTGCGTGTGGCGGCACATGAATTTCAGTCTCGATCCCGTTGACCGATTTTGCACTATCGCCGATCAATTTGATTTGGCTTTCCCAAAGCTCCCATTCTTTTTTATGATCTCTAGCCAGGTACAATTCCAAGGCGACCATCATTCCCAAGACCTCCTCCTTGTTTACTTTCATTCCCCTAGCGATGGTAGTTCCACGGGGCGGAGTGTGCAATCGTGCGGCTTCAATATATTTTCTTTTTCCTAAAAGGAGTCCGGCACTCTGCGGTCCACGGATGCCTTTTCCTCCGGAAAAACAAACGAGGTCAAATCCTAATTTAGTAAATTTATATAGGTTTTCAACGGGAGGCACGTCGGCGGCACAATCTATAAAAGTTGGAATATTATGCTTTTTGCCAAGGGCAACAAACTCTTCCCACTTGATATCACCTTCTTCTGTATTGGCGTTCAAAAACCATAACATGGCGGTTTTATCATTAATCGCTTTTTCAAGATCTTTTGCGGACTTGACTTTGACAATCTTCGCCCCGGTATTGATCAACGCATGGGTATAACCGATATCATGGGCTTCTTGAACGATTACTTCATCTTTTAGCCCCGTGGTATCCGGAAGTTGGGCGACTTTTTTTTCATCCATCCCGCACATGACTCCCGCTAATCCTATAGTCATTGCCCCAAATGCGCCCGACGAAACCGTTGCATATTCACAACCCAATAGCTCGGCGATTCGCTCCCCAACCTTGTCGTGCAATTCATCAAGATTAACATACTCGGTCGCTCCGTAGCTAATTGCATTGGTCACTTCTTTGTGCATCAAAGATCCTGTCATTGAGGTATATGTGCCTGCCGCGTTGATAAATGTACGCAGACCCAATTCTTTAAAAAAGTCGCGGGCCATTGGTTTAGCGACGGTCTCTTCCACGACTTTGGCCGTCAATATACTTGTGCCCAACATACCGCCTACCAAAGGAATTGCAGACAATGTTTTCAGTGCTTTTCTTCTACTGCTCATCGTTTTATATTTTATCGTTTTCTAGTCTACCGCCGCGATACAGTCTATCTCGACCAATGAATTGCCCGGCACTCCGCCATAAGTGGCCACTGTAGTTCTTACCGGAGGATTCTTGCCAAAACGCCCGCGAAAAACTTCGTTCATTGCTTTGTAGTCGGCAAGGTCTGCCAGATATACATTGACTTTCAAGACCTGTTCCATTGACGAGCCGTTCTTTTCGAGCTCTTTTTGCAATTCTTGCAATACGATTTCGGTATGTGCTTTGATCTCAAAGGGTTCGACATGGGCGCCCTTACCGGCAATATAAAGTGTATTGCCGTGTTTAACGGCACCGGAAAACAAGGGGATGTCTTGGTCGGTTACAATCTCGCCCATTACTTCTTTTTTAGCTCGTTTTTCGTTGTTGGCCATTGCGCTGACCGAGCCAATACCGAAGAGTGTTGCCAATCCCATTCCTATTTTTTTGAAGGATGCCCTTCTTGTTGTTTTGTTTTCCATGTTCATATTATTTTGGTTATATCGATTAATTTTTAAATGTACTTCGTCTTTGCTTCGGCTTCACTTCGACAAGCTCAGTGTGACATCGGTAATTTCATTTGGGTTGTTCCATTACCAAGTGCGCTTTTTCAATAGTTCTTGAATCTGCTCCTTGGGAACCGGGAGTTCATCTATATGATCTTTGAGCCATTTTGAAAAGTCTTTTTCGATTTCATCGCTCCATTTGCTATCGATTTGACCAGGGGTGTACTTCCCTTCTTTCAGTTTCCCTATGCCGAATAAATCCCTTAATCGGACGACCTCGGAAGTAACCACTACTTTTTCAGCAAGATGAGCTGGAATAAAAATAACACCTTCCTTTTTCCCTAATACAATATCTCCAGGAAGTACTGTTGCCGCCCCGATTCGAATCGGGGAATTAATGCTTTCCAACATCACTTCCTGTAAATAAGAAGGATGCCATCCTCTCACAAATGCATTGAACCCATCGATTTTGGAAAGCCCTTCCAAATCTCGACTTGAGGCGTTGAAGACCACTCCATTTTTTGATTTTGCGTAAATGGAATTCCCTAAGTTATCCCCTATTAGGGTGCCGTCGACAATCTTCCCGAAGCCATCGGCGACATAGACATCGCCTTCGACCAACATATCGATGGGCCATGAATTGGTGCTGCCTATTTGACCATCGGCCTTCCCTTTTTTCTTAATCTGATCGGATACGTCGGGCCTATTCGGCATATATTGCACGGTCAACGCACGACCTACAACAGGCACATCATCATGTATAAGTTCCCAACCGCCCTCGAACTGATTGTGGTATCCTTCGTTTCTCAAAACACCCCATGCTTCTTCAGTGGATACCCCTTTCATTCGTTCCAAGATATCGTCGGCAACTTTTGGTCGTCCGTCATCAAAACGTTCCCCTTCCCACTGTGGGGTCAAGAAAATTATTTGCTCCTTTGAAGTAGTTTGTGCCATTGCAAAATTGCATAACAACAAGGTCAAAAATGTAAACTTGATCAATCGCATATCTCTAAAAATTAAATGTCAATTTGTAAATCTTCTTCAACTTTTTCTGCTTTCTTATTCGGGTCTTTGTCTCTCCAATATAAGGCGAGGGAAGATCCTGAAATGTTCATCCAAGGGCCGAATACTGCGGGTGCCAAGCCAACAGTAGCTACTTTTCCCATTTCCAATGCAATGCCCGAAGCCAAACCCCCATTCTGCATTCCTACTTCCAAGGCTATGGTTCGACAATCCCGTTCATCCATCTTAAAGAGTCGGCACCCCCAATAGCCAAGAAAATATCCCGCCGCATTGTGTAAAATGGCGGCGACTATTAAGAAGAGACCAATGGAAAGCAAACTATCCCTTCCTGCAGCCGTAATGATCATGATGATCAAAGCGATACCCGCCATTGACAATATTGGCATTGCTTTATCCAACCAGGGGGTTTTGCCATGAAAAAAATGATTGAACAGTAATCCTCCTATGATAGGTAAGATAACCATTTTTACAATGCTCCACATCATTCCCCAAAAGTCGATCGGCACAAACTCTCCTGCAAAAAATTCCATTAACATAGGAGTCATCAGAGGAGCAAGCATGGTGGCCACTGCTGTAAGAGTAACCGATAAAGCCACGTTTGCCTTAGCTAAATATGCCATTACATTTGAGGCCAAGCCACTTGGCGATGACCCAATTAACACTACGCCCGCAGCAATCTCGGCAGGAAAACCAAAGAGCGTTGCAATGCTAAAACCTAATATGGGCATAATCGTAAACTGACAGGCCAAACCGATCAGTACGCCCTTGGGCATTTTTACAACCCCTATAAAATCTTTTACGCTCATGGCCGTTCCCATGCCGAACATGATGATCTGGAGCAGTGGAACAATTAGTGCCTTCATCTGAAAGTCGCCGATTTCAACAAAAGGACCAGGATAGAACATCGACAACGACACGGCACCGAAAATCAATATCGCAAAAGAGAACCCCTTAAATGTTTTATGCCCTCGTACCGCCAAGGCCAAGAAAAGAAAAAAGAAA
Organism: Flavobacteriales bacterium; assembly: GCA_003232435.1. Lineage (GTDB taxonomy): Bacteria > Bacteroidota > Bacteroidia > Flavobacteriales > Flavobacteriaceae > Aurantibacter_A. Next base: position 9,404 of record QIJL01000459.1, read on the forward strand.
ATCAAGAATGGCCCTGAAGTTTGCCCCATTGCCAGCATGATACCAAAAATCATTAGGCATACTAAAGAAGCTATTAGAAGTAATTTGTAGTTTTTTTTCATTTTCTCTTGTAAGAGCCTGTTTTGAAATATCTCGATTATTTTCTTATACCCTCTTTTTGCGAAGCCAACGCCCCGTCTGGCTCCTTATCAAAGGCCAAAT
>QIJL01000333.1 GCA_003232435.1 Flavobacteriales bacterium
TATTTTTCGCATTTTACAAAATGAGAAAAAGTAAGCATAGCCATAGCTAAGTGCATCTTTTTATCATGAAGTAAAATCGGAAAAGAACAAGACTTGGTGCGTTAGAGCATGCTTGACTTGACACTAGTGTCCGGTTAAAATTTTGGCAAACCGTTGAATGTATCGATATAGTTAAGATCAGAGACTTTTTATGATTTGAACGATTTGATTTCGATAGGCCGTAAATTTACATTGTATTTCAATATTTGAAAATATCAAGTTTTGTAAATTACTGAAAAATAGGTAGTTGAAATTAGTCTTACGTCTTATATCTAGTAGCGCAGCGGTCTTTTGTCTTTAACCGGACAGTTATGACAATTTTTATAGAATAGTTTACATGCAACTACCAAAATTCATCTTAGGAGACAATACCGATTTTCCTGAAGCGATATATATCGTACATACCGAGTACCCTAGATTTATTATCAATCTGGACAAAGTCGAATGGCTCGAGGAATTTTCCAAGGAAGATGAAAATGACCTAAAATCGGAAACACAGGCCTTAATTGAAGAGGCGACCTCTTTTTACGATAGAGAAGTGTCTCGCTACGAAGACTAAACACTATGTTGGAAACCTTGCTAGAATATGACAAGGAACTATTTCTTTTCCTCAATAATTTGGGAGGAAGCACTTGGGATGGTTTTTGGTTGTTCATTACCAACAAATACAATTCCATTCCGATTTACTTGCTTTTAGTAGTGCTTTCTTATAAGCACTTCGGACTAAAAAAAACCTTAGTTGTTTTAATTACCACTGCCTTGATGATACTTTGTGTGGATCAGCTGGCTAATTTTCTCAAGTATGGGGTACAACGTTTACGCCCATGCTATGATACTGATATAAATGAATTGATGCGCTTGGTAAAATCTTCTTGCGGTGGAAGATTCGGCTATTTTTCGGCACATGCGGCAAATTCTTTTTCAGTAGCGATTTTCTTCACATTTTTAATGAGGTCAATGTACGCTCGGATAGGAATTTTCTTGATAGTCTGGGCTATTTTCATCGCTTACAGTAGGATTTATATCGGGGTGCATTTTCCGCTAGATGTGCTCTCAGGAGTGTTAATAGGGTCTCTGATGGGCTGGTTGTTCGCAAAGTTATTTATATTTGCCGTTCACAGAATCCCTCTATGATATCTAATCTTAGGTATTGGTTTTTGTTGTTTTTGGTTCTTTTGGTGTACAGTGCCGGAATGTTCGTAACCCTTTTCGAGAATGATTCGGCGCAATTCGCAGCGATGGCCATGCGAATGGTTCAAGAAAACGATTTTATCAATCTATTTAAGGGAAATGAAGAGTATCTTGGAAAGCCCCATTTACATTTTTGGTTGGCGGCATTTTCTTTCAAAATTTTCGGACTTCATGATTGGGCGTATCGTATTCCGTCAGTTTTGGCCTCGATCTTGGGCGCCTATAGCTGTTTCGGCCTGGGTAGATTGCTTTACAATCTGAATGTCGGTAAATTGGCCGCCCTTATTTTCATGACCTCACAGATTGTCGTTTTGTCGAATATCGATGTCAGAACAGATGCCCTACTTACAGGTTTTTCAATTTTCGCTTTATGGCAACTGACCCGATATATTGAAAAAAGCTCTTTATCGGGTATTGTACTAGGAGCTTTTGGCACAGGGGTCGCTTTTTCGACCCAAGGTCAGATCGCCATGTTGGTCATAGGCCTTCCGTTACTTTGTCATCTCGCATATACCCGAAAATGGAAACGATTTTTTAGTTGGAAAGTTTTGACCGCTTTGATTGTATTTGCGGTCACTATCGCACCTATCCTATACGCTTATTACTTACAGTTTGATTTGCATCCCGATAAAATTGTTGGCGGTAAAGAAGGGCATAGCGGTATCTTTTATATTTTATGGGAACAAGGTTTCGGCGGCTTGTACGAAGGAGGTACCGTCAAGTGGGGCAAGGATTATTTTTACTTTTTCCATACTTTTCTCTGGGTATTTCTACCATGGACGGCTATAGGAATTTTGGCTTACATGAGTCGATTAAAGTCATTTATTAGATTGAGTTTCAGGTACAATTCCAAATATGAATTTCTGACTGTTGGTGGTATTACCTTGATTTTTTTCATCTTGGTTTTTGCGCGGTTTAGTTTACCCCAGTATCTGAATCCGATTATTCCGTTGTTTTCGATATTGACCGCTTCATACCTGTATAGCCTTTACCGTTTCCGTAAATCCAACATGTTCAAAGGCATTCTCGGAGTTCAATTTTTTATGCTTGGCGCTATCTTTATCATATCCGTATTGCTCTGTTATTTTGTTTTCAAAACAGATACTCTTTTTAATTATATATGGAAAATTATATTGGCCCTTATGGCAATTTTTTATAGCCTTAAAAGGGAGAGCTACTACTTCCGGATTATTACAGTTTCCGTTCTTGGCGCGTTAATGTTGAATGCTGTGCTGAACACTCATTTTTTCCCTACGCTCTTAAAGTATCAGGCAGGCTCGTCAATGGCCAAGATCGTGGCGGAAAAAGAAATTCCCGTTGACAACATTTACAAGCTTTCAGGGTGTCGAACATGGGCCTTAGATTTTTACAATAAAGAACATGTAAAACAGATTTCGATCAATAAGATTTTGAATAAAAAAAATATATGGCTCTATTCGAGCGAACTACAATTACGTGAACTGCACAATCTCGGCTACGATTGGGATCGCCAGTACCAGGTAGACCAGTTCAAGATTGCGCACCTTCAGACCAGGTTCTTAGACCCTTCTACTCGAAAAAGTGTTTTGGATAAAATGTACTTGATACATATTTATTAGTGAAACTCGATTTTAAGAAGTCCGCCAACGGCGGACGAACTGAAAATTGTTAGTTGAACTAATCCCGCTATTTCAGCGGGATCTTGGTTAACCAGCCTGCCGGCTGGGCAGGAAAAAATAATCGGTATATTTGAAAACAGTCTCTTGGTATCAGATCTTTTTTGTTAACCTTAAAAGCTCGTTGGCCGCCCTAAAGGGCGAAGTACTTCCTTTTGTAACCGCATTGATCTGTTTCTTTAGTTCTTTTTTTATTTTATCATTCTGATAAAAATCAGTTACAAGACGGTTCTCGATGGTCTGTAACAACCAATATTTATTCTGTTCTTGTCGAAGTTCTTTTAAAAATCCAGATTCTTTTTGCTTTGCGATATAGTCATCTATCATATTCCAGATTTCCTCGATTCCTGAATTTTCGATAGCGGAACAGGCCGCTACTTTTGGAACCCATCCATTTTTTTTAGGAGGATATAAATGTAACGCCCGTGTAAACTCTTTTACTGCTAAATCGGCTTTTGTAATATTGTCTCCGTCGGCCTTGTTGATAACAACTGCATCGGCCATTTCAAGAATTCCTCTTTTAATACCTTGAAGTTCGTCTCCCGCACCACTTAATTTAAGCACAAGGAAGAAATCCACCATTCCATGAACGGCTACCTCACTTTGTCCTACACCGACTGTTTCAATCAGAATAACATCGTAACCGGTAGCCTCACAAATGACAATGGCCTCACGTGTCTTTTGAGCAACACCGCCCAACGATTCGCCTGCCGGGGAGGGTCGTATAAAAGCATTTGGGTCTTGAGACAATTTTTGCATTCTTGTCTTATCACCCAAAATACTACCCTTATTTTGGGTGCTAGTTGGATCGACCGCAAGTACCGCGACTTTCTTTCCTAGTTTAGTCAGGTTTTTACCAAAGGTTTCGATGAATGTACTTTTTCCCACACCAGGCACCCCTGTTATGCCGATTCGAACTGAAGAGGTCTGGAGCGAAAGACAACGTTCAATAAGTTCTTGTGCCGCTTCATGATGCACGGTATTGTTGCTTTCTACAAGAGTGATTGCCCGACCTAGTTCGGTTTTTTGCCTAGCCTTTATTCCGTCGAAGAGATCGTCAACTGAAATTTCAATCTTACGAATATTTCTGATTTCAGAAATTCGAGCTTCACTTCTGTTGTTCTTCGTACTCAAAATTACCTGTTTATCGGTACGTTGACCTTTGTATCATCCCATGAGAGCGTAAGACTTAATTGGCCCGTATCTTCAAAATCAATTGTAAAACTTTCGAGTGGCTCAGAAAGTTTTTTCACTGGCACTTCTACTCGAATAAAATCAGTTTCGGCATCACGCGCGGTTTCTTTTCCTCCACTTAGAACTGTAACGCCCCAATCGGGTACCTCTTCGTTGAACATTACTTTCCATGATTGTTCGTTCGGAATCGTCCATAAAGAATAAGTGCCTGCTTTAAGCTTTTTATCGATAACCTTGATATCGGTTTTGGTAGTAAAGGTAGTAGGCTCATTGGCACCAGTTCGCCATACAAGGTCATAAGGGACAAGTTCTCCAAAAATAACACGCCCTTTTTTAGACGGACTAGAGTAGTTCACGGATAGATCCAATCCGTTTTGCGTATAAGTAGCCGTCCGTTCCGGACTGTGTTTTTTAGTTTGGTTCTGCATGATGGGCATGCCTACGAACCGGACCAATAATCCCAAGACAACGATTATCAACAACCATTTCAATAATTTCATAATTCTTTCTTTTAGTTATACCGTAAAATTACTAAAACCTCGGTCACATGACGTATTTATTTTTCTGAACTACTGATTTCACACAAGTTCAATACTCCTAATTTGTGCCATACAGTAAGGCTACCCATGATAATATTACGGTTACTTTAGACCTATTGGTCTAGGCATGATAAGTAAAGAAAAGAACAGTCGGAAAACCCTGTACCAATTAGATGCGGGGCTTTTATATAAGGTCGAATTTGAATCGACTCTCATTTTTATAAGTCTCCCCAGGGCGTAGCACACTACTCGGAAAATGTTCATGGTTCGGTGCATCGGGAAAATTTTGTGTCTCAAAACAAATTGCCGGAAATTTTAATGGAATGGGGTATAGACCACGACTGCTGGTTGATTTGTTGTTACTTCCATACCAATGCCCGATATTTTTGAAGTCAACTTTGCGGCCACATTGGTCTTGAGGTCGATCACAAATGTGGTATCGAGCCTTTTTTTGCCAATTGGTTTTTCGTTCAAAAAGTCATATTTCGTTCCTTTTACAGGAAGCAATTTTCCTGTTGGCAACAGATTATCAAAAGTTTCTAGATAATCCGGGCAGTTCAATTGTAGTTGATGCGAATCAATACTTTCCTCGTTATCTAGCTTAAAATAAGAATGGTTCGTTAGATTTACAACTGTTGTTCTATCGGTGATGGCCTTAAAAGAAATGTGTAGCTCATTGTCTTTTAGGCGGTACGTCACACTCGTTTTTAGATTTCCGGGGTAGCTTTCTTCCAAATGCCTGCTTAGGTACGATAGAGTTACAAATGGCTCTTTACCATGGTTTACGGCCTCGAAGGTCCAATATTTTTTGTGGAACCCTTCTTTTCCGCCATGAAGATGTACTCCCTTGTTTTCATAAAGATCGTAAGTCTCGCGATCCAGTTCGAAGCTGCCATTTGAAATTCGACCGGCATATCTTCCTACCGATGCCCCAAGACAAACGGTATCCTTCAAATATTTCGTTGCAAAGTCGCAGCCTACTACAGCATTAAAAGACTTCCCGGCCTTATCCTTGACCAACAATTTTTGAATAATCGCCCCATAGTCGAGAACGATCAAGGTAATAAAAGGGGTACTTATCGTAACTTGTTTCAATTCGAATAAATTAAGGACATTATAAAACTAATTGTTTTTTGCAACATCGTGATTTTTTAATCGTCCTTAGGGTAACAACAACATTAATCAAAACTCGAAGCTGACCAAATGTTTCAAATTGATTTGGTTGAAAGGTGCAAGGCCAACGACCGGAAAGCACAACTAAAACTGTACAGACAATATTGTGATGGTATGTTCGGTGTTGCCATGGGTTTTTTAAAGAATAGCGGTGATGCGGAAGATGTTGTTCAAGATTCGTTTGTTAAGGCTTTTCAAAAAATCGAGCAATATCGGGGGGAAGTTACATTCGGGGCATGGTTAAAGCGAATCGTGATCAACCGAAGCCTGGATTTTCTAAAGACCAAAAAAGAAAGGCACGTAGAATTGAACGAAGGCTATATGAAAGTCGTTGAAGATGAAGATTGGTCGGTGGCAGATGAGGTTATGGTCGCAGAGGTAAAATCGAAGATGGAGGAATTGCCCGAAAAGTATAGACATGTGGTACGGCTGTTTTTGGTCGAGGGATACGATCATTCAGAGATATCACAGATTATGGATATTACGGAGTCAGCTTGTCGTACTCGATTGCTACGTGGAAAAGGATTTTTAAAAGAACTATTGAAAAATAAAAACTATGTCACAAGATCTTAGAGATTTGTTCAAGAAAGACAGTTCTGAAAGTTCAGCTAAAATGAAAGCCGGACATGAAGCCCGCTTTTTGGAAAAGTTGGAAAAAGAACTTCCGGCGACTAAAAAATCTTCTTTTTTAATGTGGAAGGTCGCTGTATCGGTTACTGTTTTATTGGGTATAGGAATGTATTTCGTTAATCAGGATGGTGCAGACCCCATTGATACCGAAGTAGTCGGTACGGATAATTCCATCGACGACGCCAGGCCATTTTCATTGGGCGATCTATCTCCTGATTTAAAAGGGATCGAAGATTATTACGTATCCACCATCAATTTTGAACTTTCAAAACTTGAGCTTACAGCCGGTAACAAAGGCCTTGTGGATAGCTATTTGGAACAATTGTTTGAATTAGACGAAGAATACAGTAAGCTCAATATTGAATTGAACGAAATGGGACCTAACGATCAGACCATAAACGCTTTGATCAAAAATCTTCAGTTACGGTTGCAATTATTGCACAAATTGAAAGGTAAATTAAATGAATTGAAATCATCGGAAAATGAACAGGACAACATTATTTAAGAAGACCACTATTCTCCTATGTCTCATCAGCATAGGGGCTTACGGGCAAAATCAGAGTAAAACGTACAAAGAGACCTTCAATGTTGGTAACGATGCCGTATTGGAAATCAACACTAGCCACGCGGACATTGAATTCGAGACATGGGACAAAAACGAAGTGGTCATTGAGGCCACTATCGAGTTGACGGATGTTTCGGATGAAGATGCCGACAGGTATTTTAAAAATGGGGGCATTGAAATACTCGGGAATAGCAAAAAGATCTCTATTTCGACAGGAGCAGAAAATACATGGCTTTTTAGACATAGCGTTGGGGGACTGAACAATTTTCATTTTGAAATGCCCGAAGTTGACCCGGTAATCATCGAGATGCCCCAAATACATGAAATGCCCGAGTTTTTTGAGATGGAGGAGATGCCGCGATTACCGCATCAGCACTTTCATAAATTCGATCATAAGGCCTATAAAAGGGATGGCAAAAAATATATGAAAAAGTGGCAACAAGAATTCTCCAAAGGGTTCGACAAAGAGTGTGAAAAAAAGATAGAGGAGTGGGGCAAATGCATGGAAGAACGGGCCGAGCGAATGGAAAAACGCAGAGAAGAAATGGCTGACCGAGCGCAGGAAAGAGCCGAAAGACTTGCCGAGCGCGCCCAAGAAAGAGCTGAACGCCAACAAGAAGTTCAAGAAAAAAGACATGCCCTTTTAATTGAAAGATCCGAAATGAGAAAGCGCAGAGATTCAACACGGTTCCTGTTCATTCAAAATGACAGCGTCAATTTCGGAGGCCCCAATATCTTTTATTTCAATTCAGATGGTCGCAAGGGTAATATCAAGATTAAGAAAACCATCAAGATAAGGATGCCCAAATCTGTAAAGTTGAAGATGAACGTTCGGCATGGCGAGGTGAAACTGGCGGAAAACACAAAGAATCTAAAGGCAACTTTGTCACATGCAAGGTTGCTTGCTACGAACATTGACGGGGATGATACGACCATTTTAGCGTCGTATTCCCCGGTCAGCGTTCAGCAATGGTACTATGGGCAATTGCAGGCCGATTATTCCGAAAATGTTGATTTAAAGGAAGTACACAACCTCATATTGAAATCGACCTCTTCTGACATCACTATCGACCGTTTGTTGACGAATTTGACGGCCAGCAATAGTTTTGGGCCGATGCGGATCAACTCAATTTCAAAAAACTTCAAGAACTTGGATGTTTCTTTGCGGAATGCAGAGCTGATTTTTGAACTTCCCGAGACGGCATATAATATTTATGTAAACGGAACCACTTCAAAATTGATTACGCCGGTCAGCCTAAAATTGAACAAGACGAAAAATGGTCATGTCACAATACACAAGGGCTATCATATAAAAAATAACAGTGATAGATCGATTAAGATCAACTCAAAGTACAGCGAAGTGATTATGCAGTAATATTCCCTTCTTCCGAAAAAATCCCGAATAATTCTTCCTAGACCCCCAAACCGGATTTCCAACTTACAATTTCCTCGTTGATCATTGCATCTAAAGCCATTTGTACCGCGATAGCCGCTTTTGCCCCGGTCTCCACATTAGAAATAGGAATATTCTTGTTGATGATATTTTCCTGAAAATCGATTAAGGCTTGTTTGCTTGGGTCTTCATGTGCGACTTCAATCGGAATTCCTTTTCCTTCCTCCCAATTAACAGTAGCACCCGAAACCCCGTCTACATTGCCTATTTCCTTATTGTATTTTCCTTCGGGGTAAAACCATGCTTTGACATAATCAAGAATTATGGTCCCCTTATCGCCCATGACCTTGATTTTAAAATCATCTTTGGCATTACTGGTGAGACAGGTAAATTTGGCCTTTATCCCATTAGGATAACTGTAGATCAAATGTATATTATCAAAAATTTCACGGCCATCTTTCCAATAATCGATTCCCCCGACACCCATGACTTTCTCTGGTACCGCATCTAAGACCCAATTCACGAAATCGATTTGATGTGAACAAAGTTCGGCGGTAAGCCCTCCGGAAAATTCGCGGTACATACGCCAATTGATCAAACGTTCTAGTTCGGGTCGAGATACAGGTCGCCGCCAATCGCCATTTCTGTTCCACTGGCATTCGAAGGCGGTAATTTTACCCACTTTCCCTTTTTTTATCAAATCGACTACATGGGTATATAACCTCGAACTATGGTATTGGTGCCCTGTCTGAAAGGTTTTGCTTGAAGAATTGACTTTGCCCAACAAATTCGAAATGCCATCATAACCCTTGGCCATGGTCTTTTCACAATACACATGTTTGCCGGCATCGACCGAATCCATTGCGATTTTTGAGTGGGAATTTAGTGGAGTAGCCACTAACACAGCATCAATATCGGTACTTTCCAAAAGCTTACGATAATCTTTATATGCAGTCGGATCGCCTTCTGATCTTGATATTGCTTTTTCCAATCGAGATGGAATAATATCACAGCAGGCCGCTATATTAAAATTCGGAATTTGGTTGATAAAGGGAATCAATCCGCCACCGCGATCGCCAGTGCCGATGATACCGATATTCAAACTTTCGTTCGGGCTCTGTGCAAATACTTTTCCCAAAGTTGCCGTTGAAGTGCCCATGGCTGCCGTTGCCAAACTACTTTTAACTACAAATTCCCTTCGCTTCACATTAATCTATTTTTGTTTTACTTCAATTCGTGACCTTGATGGTGCTTCTCTTCAATTGCTATACAATCTTGTTGAGGTTGTCTAAAAAGCAATCTAAAATGTCATATTGAGCTTGGTCGAAAGGCTCAACCTGACATCGGGAAAACAAAGGCTTTTTAGTTATCATACTAGTGTCGTGTCATGCCTCAAATGGTGGATAAGTCGCAGTTATTTTTTGAATTTTGCGAAATGATAAAAAATAAGCATAGCCGTAGCTTGAGTAAAAACGAAAAAGAACAAGACTTGGTGCATCATTTGAGGCGTGACAGGACACTAGGGGAGAGGCCTATAATTTCGGTTCCCAACCGTTTGCATATTCACGTTTCCAGCTTTTCATTGCTTGTTCATTGTTCAATACCTTGCCGGTCGCCGAATCTATTTTCAAGGTTTCCCCGGCATCCTGAGCCATGTTTCCTAAGTGGCAAAGCATCGTCGATATACTGGCGTCATTGATTTCTGCGTGCAAGGATTGATCCGATCGTATTCCCGCAAAAAAGTTCGCAACATGATCGACATCGAGTCCGCCAATACCTTGTGTGTTGGTCGTCGCGCTTGCCGATTTTTCGAATTCGGACTTAATCGGATTCCCCTGAAGATCGTATAGCTTGTAAAAATTCCGCTACCGTACATTGTAACACCTCTTCCGGGCCGTTCAGGTTTCATGATTCCCCGGCTGTGGCCTGTCCACGTAATGAATTTGTCGTTGGCGAACTTAAAAGTGACCTGTTGATTGTCAACGAATTCCCAATCATCGTCGAAAGTATGTTTTCCTCCGAAGGAAGTAACACTTTCAGGCAGATCCACTCCCAACGCCCAACGGCAGATATCGACCTCATGGGTGCCGTTGTTGTGCATTTCCCCAGTTCCCCAGTTACGGAACCAATGCCAATTATACGGATGAATATTGTCTTTGTAGTCTTTTCGTGGGGCCGGGCCTTGCCATAGCTCCCAGTCCAAAGTCTTCGGAACGTCTATTTTATTTCCTATGCCGATCGATCCGCGGTTGCTGTTATAATAAGCCTCGCCTTTGTAAACATCGCCGATAATTCCATCTCTGATATCCTTTATCGCCATAATGGAAGTTCTACCCGAACGCTGCTGATTGCCCATCTGGACTTTCTTTCCATATTTCTTTTGGGCGGCAACAAGCAAATCATTTTCATGCGGATTATGACTACAGGGTTTTTCGACATATACGTGCTTACCTGCCTGCATCGCCATTATGGCCATTGGGGCATGCCAATGTTCGGGTGTTGCAATAAAAACGGCATCAACATCTTTATCCTCTAATATTTTGCGAAAATCTTTTTCGACCTTGGGTACATAACCGATATTCTTTTGGCACCAAGTATTGTGCTCTTCGATAATGAGATCATCTACATCACAGTTGTAAAGTATTTTTGCATTGGGATCGGCACTAATGGCTTTTACATGGGCTTTCGCTCGGCTTCGAACGCCGATTACGGCACAATTTATATGGTCATTTGCACCGAGTATATTGGCATAGCTATTCTTTGGAAAAACTAGTCCGCCTAGAGTTACCGCGGCCGTGCCTGCTGAGGTTTTTTTGATAAAGCTTCTTCTAGTGGTCATAGGTGTGTTTTTGAGATGTTAATTTCGACAGCACCCAATTTACAAATAAAAAAGCGACCATTTTAAGGTCGCTCTGTGATAATTTATCGAAGAAAAAAACTAAAGTTAATGCGCCTCTTCTTTTAAATAGTCTCCAAAATTTTCCTTGAATCGATTCAATCGAGGGATCGAGACATTTTGAATATAGGAATTGTTCGGATGTTTACGCTCGTAGTCTTGATGGTATTCTTCTGCATCGTAGAACTTTTCGAATGCTGTTACTTCAGTGGTAATAGGGTCTCCGTCATAGACATTTTCTTTGGTCAAAAGACCAATATAGTCACTGATGACTTTCTTCTCCCCTTCATTTTTGTAGAAGGCCACTGAACGATATTGGGTTCCCCTATCGGGTCCTTGGCGATTTAATGTAGTGGGGTCATGAGACCCAAAAAAAACCTGTACTAGGGCGAAATACGAAATAACCTCTGGGTCATAAAAGACTTCAACCGCCTCGGCATGAGTGGTATGTCCACCACCAACTTGTTCATAGGTTGGATTCTTTTCTTTGCCTCCCGAATAGCCTGAGATTACTTCTTTGACGCCTTTTACACTTTCAAAAATGG
>QIJL01000050.1 GCA_003232435.1 Flavobacteriales bacterium
AGCATAGCATCGCTACGGTTTAAAATTTTAACGAAGTTATGCGCAAAAAGAGGGTATAAGAAAATAATCGAGATATTTCAAAACAGTCTCTTAGAGTCAACCTCTGGAGTATCAGAACGAAAATTTAAACGCAAGGAGCGCAAGGAAAAATCGCAAAGTTCGCAAAGTATTTAAAACCAATATAGAACTCGTCTTGAGTTTTTCTTTTACCTGCAAATATCATATTTTGCACCCTGATTTTGTCTTTTTTAAGTACTGTCCCCCTATAGCGGATGCGACCAAAAAATATCTTCATTAGAGCACAACCTGCCCGTCCGTTCAGGCGGGAAGCCGATATTTTCGGTTCTAAACAAAAACTCAAGACGAGTTCATTTTAACTTTTTTATCCAACACTGATTAGTTACAATAATTCTTTTCAGATAAAAATTTGCACTTTTATGTCTCATTCTTTTCAATTCGATCGTCCCAAGGGCATAAACAATTAAAATTTAAAGATTATGAACGAATTTATGATGATTTTCAGAACAGAAAACATGGACAACTCGGCACAGACCCCTGAAGAAATGCAAGCTGTCATGCAAATTTGGCAAGACTGGATAGGCGGAATCGCCGCTCAAGGAAAGTTTGTAAGTACAAATGCTCTGGGATCAAAAGGAAAAACCGTAACTACCGAAGGGGTAATTACAGATGGGCCCTACGCCGAACTCAAAGAAATTGTTGGAGGATATATAATTGTAAAAGCCGACGACCTTGATGGAGCTGTAAAATTGTCTGAAGGATGCCCGATACTTTCAATACCCGGCGGAAAAGTCGAGGTACGTGATGTCATGGTTTTTGAGAGCTAAGAATGTTTTAAAACCTATCAAAACCAAGGAAAGTGAGCTATCTTTAGTTCACTTTTTTAGCTTATGGAAAATCGAGGAACCATACCGGAGTTATATAGAACGGAATTCGGCAAAATCGTTTCTGTGCTCTGTAAAACTTTTGGTTTATCGAATATAGAGCTAGCCGAAGATTTGGTAAGCGATACCTTTTTAGCGGCCTCTGAAGCATGGGGTCTTAAGGGGGTGCCCGACAATCCGATCGCTTGGTTATATACCGTAGCCAAAAACAAGGCTCGGGATACATTCCGCAGGGAAAAAGTATTTCGCGATAAAATAAAACCAGAGCTTGAAAATCGACCTACTTCCGATAGCATTGAAATAGACCTCTCAGAACACAACATCAAGGATAGCCAGCTTAAAATGTTTTTCGCTATCTGCAATCCGATAATTTCTTCGGAAGCACAAATCGCCCTGGCACTTCGTATTTTATGTGGTTTTAGCGTCCCCGAAATCGCAACCGCTTTTTTGAGCAGTACCGATACCATCAACAAAAGACTATATCGAGCCAAGGAAAAACTTCGCAAAAATGAAATCGAGTTGAGCATGCCACCTTCATCAGCCTTGGAAAAGCGATTGCAAAACGTGCTGTTAGTACTGTATTTACTTTTCAACGAAGGTTATTATTCCTCGAGTTCTGAAAAGAAAATACGCAAAGAACTTTGTTTGGAAGCTATGCGTCTTAACTATCTCTTATTGAATTCAGAATCGACCAACACTCCACAAACGAATGCATTGATGGCACTTTTCTGTTTTCATGCTTCCCGCTTTGAGGCCAGAATGGATGAAAACGGAGGGCAAATCGTTTATGCCGAACAAAATGAAGCTAAATGGAACTTGGAACTAGTCGAAAAAGGAGAGCTTTTTTTAAACCGATCCGGATGTGGAAGCGAAGTTACCAAATACCACCTAGAGTCCATCATCGCATATTGGCACACAAGAAATAAAATGGAGCCAAAAGAAAAATGGGGAAATATTTTACAGTCTTACAATCGCTTGCTGCAAATCGACTACTCCCCTATGGCCGCCTTGAATCGCACCTATGCGCTCTCAATGGCAAGAGGCAAGAAAGAGGCTATTCAAGAAGCATTGAAAATCGAACTGAAACAAAATCATTTGTACCATTTGTTATTGGCCGAATTATATGAGGGTTCAAACAACAAAAAACAAATGGATCATTTGCATACTGCGACCACTTTGGCAACCTCAGAGGGCGAGCGTAAATGGATCTTGGAAAAACTGGCCAGGACGTCCAAAAAAACAAGTTGAGCAAAATCGAATACCATGCAATATTTCACAAACGACTTTCTGGATTTTTTCAAGGAACTTTCCGCCAATAATCATAAGGAATGGTTCCACGAGAACAAAAAAAGATACGAATCATCGGTCAAAAATCCCTTCTTGAATTTTCTGCAAGATCTGTTCGAAGAAATTAAAAAACATGATAAGGAATTTAAAGTTGAGGCCAAGGATTGTATTGCCCGTATCAATAGAGACATTAGGTTCTCAAAAGATAAAACACCCTACAATACCCATTATACCGCCTTTGCTTCCCGAGGAGGAAAAAAGAACAAGGATATTCCGGGAATATTTCTTCGTTTCGGCCCTGAAGAAACCGGCATCATGGGCGGATGCTATATGCCGCCGAAAGAACAACTAATCGGCATTCGTAAAACAATAAGTTCCGATATTCCTAAATTCAGAAAATTGATCCGAGCTAAAGATTTTGTCGCTAAATTCGGTGGTATCGTAGGGGAAGAGCATAAAAGAATTCCGCTTGAGTTTCGGGCGGCTCATGAAAAGGAGCCCTTGATTGCTAAAAAACAGCTCTATTATGTGGCTCAAAGAGAGCCCGAACTGGTTTTGAGTAAAGATCTGATCGGGGAAATCATGTTTTACTGGCATACTGCAAGACCTATTAATGAATATTTAACCAAAGCGATCCAAAATGGCGTACGATGAGTTTTTGGCTGACAGAGCTCGGCAGGTATTGAAACAGAAATCCGTCTTTTTCGAAGAAAAGAAAATGATGGGCGGACTTTGCTATATGGTCGACGATAAAATGTGCTTTGGAATGCACATCGACAAAAATACCAACTCATCTCTATTTATGGCCAGAGTCGGGACCGATCAATATGAAAATGCCCTTTCAAAGCCACATTGTACAGAAATGACTTTTACCGGCCGTAGCATGAAGGGTTATGTATTCGTTTCAGCGGAGGGTATCGATTCGGACAAGGACTTGGAATCTTGGATCCAAATGTGTTTGGATTTTAATCCGTTGGCGAAAAGCAGTAAGAAGCGAAAACCTAAAAAGAAATAGGCAATAGTTCATCTCGAGTGATCACTGCGGCACTGTTCATCATCTCCATGGTATTTTTGTTATCCTTAATGGCCACAGCGGCGCCGTTCCAACTGTGCCATTGCATGAAATAAGCAGCTTTGCCCTTTAACTTATTGACAACATCCATCATGTTCCAGTTGCCATATCCGGCTTCCCTTGGGCCTATTTCAGACATAACTATTGTTTTTTCTAAGGATTTCAATTCTTCAAAGTGTGGAAAATCGGGCTGTGTTCCGTAGTAATCCATTCCCACTAAATCGACATAATCCGGTCCCGGATAATAGGAAGTTACCGAAGCGTACCAAGTCATGCTAGGCACTACCGAATACGTCCAAATAAGATTGTCCAATCCGTAGTCCCACCTAAAAGTGTTGTAGAGGTCGATCCAAAGTGCTTTGTAATCGGCCTCGTTCGTCTGTTCATTATTGTGTGCATCGATTCCCCACCAGAAAAAATTGCCGTTCATTTCGTGAAAAGGCCGCCATATCACGGTTACATTTGCATCGCGGAGTTTTTGCAGAGCTCCCGCGACTTTATCGAGTTCCGTGCGATAGCTCGTCCACGCCTCGGTAGGTTCAGCATCCTTAAGCAAGGCTTTCAAATTGATTTTGTCTTTGTTTTCAACGGTATCCCAATAAACATCGACCCCACCACTTACAAAAGGATTATCGGCGTGCCAACTCACTGTGACCAATCCACCTTCTTGCCAATGGTCGATCAAAGTCCCGACGGGATAATCGTCGCCCGAGTACCAACCAAAATCCGCACCTATCAATCCGACGTGCCTTCCGGTTTCATCCGCTAATCGATCCACATAAGTATTGTAATAAGAGGCCGTGCTGTTTGGTGCGTCGCCACATTGCTGACCGACTATGATCTGCTCTTTCTCGATCAAGGAATCGAAATAGGCCAAGATGTCTTCTTTGCCCAAAATTCTTGAAGTGTTTAAATTTTCTTCGGAATCAGTTATAGTTCCGGCATCTTCCATGGCCTCAGAATCTAAAGGGGGATTTTTATAATCGTCATTAGTACTGCACGCAAAGAATAGCAATCCCATGAAAAGGAAAATCGTGCGCTGTACCTGAAATGCGTGAATGATCATGAAATACCAGTAGCAAAGACCATTCCGAAAAATCAATCTCAAAAAAGCCCATATTTCGTTTAAGAGACTGTTTTGAAATATGTCGTTAGAATTGTCATGGTCTATTTTTCCTGCCGGCCCCGCTACCGCTCGTCTGCGACGAGTGGTGGTAAGAGTAAGAAGTAAGAAATAAAGAGAGGAAACCACGGCAGTAATGTAGTGGTTTTTCGCTTAGGTCTTTGTTAGATGAATTCTAGATTTTTGTAGTTACTTTAGTTTTTGAAGAACCGTGTGGTCACCAGTTGCACCTGTCCGCCGCAGGAGGAAACTGGCAGTAGCGGGGGGCCTTTTCGGTACGGGCGGGTTTTGTTTTGTAATTATTTTCATTTTAAATGCCAAATCCAATCTCGATGGTTATCGGTATGGCGGATTTCGACATGTGCCCAAGCCTTTAAATTAAGCACTGTATTGCCCTATTTGCTGGAGCCATTGTTATCTTCTGTGGCGTCCCGTTCGAGCAAGCACGTCCAGTTCCATTTTTTCATTCCGTCCGAGTAAGAATTCCGCTCGAATTTGGCTTTCGGTTTGCAAACAACTCCTTTTCTTTCAAAGAATTCAAGGTTCGATTTAGACTTCTTTCGGTTATGCCAAGATAATTTGCGATATCCCGTCCCGTTTTGATATTTTTTCTGTCAATTTGGGAAACATTTCTTTTAGCCTTAGAAAATTATTAAGACTTGGGTGAGATTGTTGGTAAGAATGCCGTAAAGATGAGAATCTAATTTTCGAGGCCAATAATTTTAGAATTTGGCGATTGAATTTTTTGTTGTTTTCGAGCAAACCGTGAAAATGATTACTTGGAATTTTAAAGAGCACCATTTCGGTTATGGCCTCGATAGTACAAAAACTT
>QIJL01000481.1 GCA_003232435.1 Flavobacteriales bacterium
ACGACAAACTATAATATAATTGTGGCCTATAAAGGCTGGCTTTTGGCAGTAAATAGCCTGTGCTCAACATCTATATCGGATCTTGGGTTAAAGGGGGATGCTGCTGGAACCCATTTCCTAATTGCTCCGGCTAATGATGAAATACGGGATGAAATTGAACGGGAGCGGCAATCCAAAACAAAAGAATTTTCAAAGTTCCTGCTGGGGTTCTGCAACTCGACTTTTTCCACAAACACTCCGCCGCCGATGGAAACAGCATTCCGATATTGGTCTTCAGATACTGTTAATGAGGATCTAATTCGTCCAGGTGAGTTTTTCACAAAACATGACCTCGAATGTGCTGACCAATATATTAGTGGGGAAATTAACGAATACGGCCAATTTAAAGGAACCGTCCGTGTTTACGAGAAAGAATATGAGAATCATGTAATTTCATGGGGTAAAGGAGCAGGAAAAGAGACATTATGCGGACCATTAAATATAGAATTTGGGTATCTACAGGGCAACCAAAGCGAAAGTAACGCTGACCCCGATGATTACAGTAGAATCAACAACAAACTTGATCAGATTGGAGGCATCTACGTCTACCGTGATGGGATCAGGATACTTCCTTACGGTAATACTGATTTTGACTGGTTAAGCATTGAAACTCGGCGAAATAAAGGGATGACACACTACTTCTTTTCCTACAGGCGTATTTACGGCGCTGTGTGTCTGACACGGGAAGAAAATTGTCTGTTGCAGGAAAAAGCGGGGCGCGAAGGGTTCCAGAAAGACAAAGCTTATCGCCAGCTAAAAGAGATACTGGAGCACCTCTTCGTACAGCTTGCTGCGGACTTTTTCAGAAAGGGTGCAGATTATGGTGAGTACTTTCGCGAAAGAAAAACGGAGTTAGATCGCTTGGAGAAGGCTCGAAGTGGTCGAGAAAAACAGGTCGGCACAAAAAGGAAAAAACTGGCAAAAGCACTGGACTCATTCTTCCAAAATACCTCACAAAAGCTACCAGAAGCAGAGATAGACATTTTGCGTTTACAAGTCCATGCGCGCATGGAAGCGGCTTCAAAAATGGGAAATCCCGATGAGGCAGCCGAAGAGCTACTTGAAGCAGAAACCGAGGCCAATCGCCGTTTAACCGAAATCCGGAGCCACTATCAGATTGCAAAACCACGCGGTGTTGGGCTCACAAAGCAACTGGCCCGAGATTGGTCAGCCTTTCAACGGGAGCAGGGACGATTGGAATCCGAGATTTTTTCTCCCCTATCCAAGGAAGTTGCAGAAAGCCTGGGCAAGATAGCCGAAGAAGCACGTATCTATATTGATCAGCGGCGCCGTCTAAAAAAATTAATCAAGAAAGTTTCAGACAGTCGAGAGTCGGAAGTCAAGTCTGAAGCTAGCATGCTTGAAAAAACTGCCGCCGAAACCCGCCGAATTGCGATTGATACGGCTAGAAATGCAATTCAGGAATTCAAAAACATTGTCAAGAAAGTGGAAGTGGAATTTGCCGAGCAGGATTTTGCCAACATATCTGCTCAGCATGCCGAAGAAATCCGTGAAATGTATGAGCTTCGGATTGAAGAAGTTGGCCAAAAAAACACGGCATCACTAGGACGGGTTCGTGAAATGCTCACGAGTATTTCTGAAAACTTGGAAAAAACAGCAGATATCGAACACCTCGATATAGTTGAGGCAATGGATCAAGAGTTGCTGGGTCTCAGAGAACAAACCGATACCGATGCAGAACTTGTCCAACTGGGTTTAGCTGTTGCTGTAATCAATCATGAGTTCGAAGCCTCAATAAAAGCAATTCGTCACACACTTCGCGAATTAGGTTCTTGGGCGAGGGCAAATGATGAATTAGCTCCTCTCTATCAGGACATACGAACTAACTTCGATCACCTTGACGCACATTTAAATCTATTCACTCCTTTACAACGCAGATTGCAACGAAAAAAGACGCTCATCAAAGGCAGCGAAATAAACCATTATGTCAGAACACTATTTAGCGTTCGATTCAAAAGGCATGATGTCGAGCTAATAGCTACACAAGACTTTCTTGACTCTATGGTCTCTGGTTTCCCCTCCACTATATATCCTATCTTCGTGAACATCATTGATAATGCAGTCTTCTGGCTTGATGACATTCAAGAGAAACGGAAAATAACCTTGGACTTCTTAGACAATGCTTACCGCATCTGCAACAACGGACCGACTATTCACAACAGGGATGTGGAAGCTATTTTTGAGCAGGGCTTCTCACGCAAACCGGGAGGACGCGGACTTGGTTTGTTTATCTCCAAAAAAGCCCTGCGAAAAGAAGGTATGGATTTGAATATCGTACAGTCTAAAAGTGAAGAACGCGGGGTAATTTTTGAAATGCCATGTTTGGAGGGAGCAGATGAGCAAGATATCGACAATGGATAGCTTCTCGAAAAATGCAGTGGAAGCCTTTATCCAAACCGTGGTCTTTGTTGATGATAAAATTTATGCGCCCCCTCCCACAGGAACCGTTCTAAAAGAAAAAAAGGTCTCTGCACCCAAGGCCAGAAAAGCTTCCACAAAAAGTGCAGAGAAAAAAAACTCCACTGCTTCAGTTGTAGACCTCAAGAAACCTGAAGAAGGGTCTACATTTTCCCCTCACGACATTCAATCCAGTTTCGCAAAGAAACATATCGTCTGCTCCTTACATCAACCCCAAAAAATTCATACTGTTGGAGTCGAGTCAGAAACATATAAGCTGTGCGCATGTGCAGATATTGTAATCGTTGATTGGGATCTTCACGGAGATGCTGGTGTCAAAGCCACAACTCTTGTTGAAAATTTGGTTATACAAAGCCTTAAAGAAGATCCGCACCAACTCCGACTAGTATTGATTTACACAGACACCCCAAATCTATTTGCCATCTCCGCTAAAGTCTCCGAGAGCCTGGCAGCTAAAATAACTGATGAAATAGAAATAGAATACAAAGATGCCGACAAGGGACTTGCTTTTCACACTCTAAATGCTCGCGTTATCGTGCTGGGGAAACCAGCAAACCGGCTTGATGAATTTAAGCCGTTTGAAGTAAACGAAGCAGAATTAGCAGACAGAGCTATTTCCGAATTCTGCAAGTTGGCTGACGGCATGCTCCAAGCTGGCATCCTGATGGGACTTGCTGCGATAAGAAAACAGAGCAGAAAAATTCTGACGAAATTTCATTCGGGGTTGGATGCAGCCTTCCTAACCCACCGTGCGCTGAGCCTTCCAGATGAAGAAGCTTTTGACCACATCACTCCGTTGCTTGTAGCAGAGATTGAAGCCGTTCTCGAAGATACCTTGAAATCTCCATTACTGCCAGATTCTAGTTTAAGGAACTGGTGCGACAACTGGGTCTACGGAACAAGCGCAAAAAACAAAATCAGTGGAGTTGACATCAAAGATTTCGCATATAATTTTTGTTGCTTAGGTGAAGAAGTTCTTAATACGCCCGGCTTACAGAGCGTCCCAACTAAAAAACAACTTCAGTACGTGTTCTGTCCAGATGACGATACAGAAATTCCTCCTCTTCCTGACGTGTCATTGATGTCACAATTAGCAGTGTTGATGAGCCAAAGAACCCAATATGGAAGCCAACGTAAATTTCTCAAATTAGGAACTGTGATAAGAGAGTGTTCAGGAGAAGAGCGTTACTTGCTCTGTCTTCAACCGGTTTGCGATAGTGTTCGTCTTAGCGGGAACAATCCATTCCTTTTCTGCTATATGGATTACCCTGATAAAAAAGTTACTCACATTGTGCCTGACGGAAAAAAATACTGCGAATTATCCTTTAACCCATGCAAGGAAAACAGAGCCATTATCACTTTTTCTGCCAACCATAAAAAAATGGTAGCTGAAAAACAGGATACTGACACAAGACATTTTTTTTCAGATGACGAGAAAAATGAGTATAAGTGGGTCGCACAACTTAAACCTGAACATGCCCAACAAGCGGCCGAGCAATTTGCCCGCGAGCTCAGCCGAGTTGGCCTCACGGAGTCCGAATGGCTTCACCGTGGGGCAAAAAGATAATGGGTCGAAACTGGACAGAGCATGAATTGCTGATTGCAATGAATCTCTATTGCCGTCTTCCCTTTGGGCAATGCAATAGTAGGAATAAACTCGTCAATGAAGTCGCTAGCAAAATGGATAGAACATCTGGTTCTATTTCTCGGAAACTGGGAAACATCGCATCACTTGACCCTCGTCATCAGGCAAGAGGAGTAGGAGGACTTCCCAACAGCAGCAAATTAGACCGTAAGGTATGGGCCGACTTTCAAGGCAATTGGTCGGCCATGGCAGAAAAAAGTGAATCTGCATTTGTAGACTTGATGGGAGGAACAGTTCAGAAAGAATCTGTTCCCGAGACTAAACAATCGAGTGGCCCTTCCGAGGTTAGACGAACAGTAAAAACAAGACGGCTTCAAACTTTTTTCCGCAATGTGGTTTTATCTAGTTATGACAATCGCTGCGCTTTGACAGGGATAGCTGTCCCCCAGTTGCTAATTGCCAGCCATATCATTCCGTGGAGCGAAAGCGAAAGTCGCCGTGCCGATCCGACCAACGGACTTTGCCTAAATGCTCTCCATGATAAGGCTTTTGATCGCCATTTAATTACATTCGATGAAGATTACAGGCTCGTGATTTCCAGTATCTTGAAAAAAAGCGAGATCCCCGAATTCCAATCGACAAACTTCACCGAACTGGAAGGCACGGAACTAATGCTCCCCCACCGTTTCGTACCGGATTCCCAAGCATTGGAAGCGCACCGAAACTCTTTTATTACTTAACATGATTATATCGGTGTCTGGCAGATTATATCGGTATCGGTATCGGTGCCGGTATCGGTGCCGGTATCGGTGCCTGGCATGAGTTATTGAGTTGTTGCTGGAAACAAGTGACGATGCATGAACTGGCTTCGTGTGTTCCTAACTTTTGCCAGATG
>QIJL01000234.1 GCA_003232435.1 Flavobacteriales bacterium
ATATGCCGCACTCTTTCTTCAACACTGTCGACCATGATTACGGATTTAAAACCATCCGGAAGCAGAAGTCCGCCATCCTTGGGTACTTTGCCGCACTGAACCAAGCCCAAAACAAGAAGGAGATACAATGGAAATTTCTTCACAAAGCGAAAGGTCTTCATACCAATTGTGTATTGAACTCGTCTTGAGCTTTTCTTTTACCTGCTATTTTCACATTTTGCACCCTAATTTTGTCTTTTTTGACTACCGTCCGCCAGAGGCGGATGCTACTCAAAAAAGCCTTCATTACGGCACAAAAGCCGTCCCGATAGCTATCGGGACTCGGTTCCAAACAAAAACTCAAGACGAGTTCCTTTTTGTCAGGTGTTGGGTAACCTTGTCAAGGTAAAATTCTTTTGCAAGATAAACAAGGGGCTCGCAAGAAATGTGTTCGAACACAGTTTTACTCTCCATTATGTTGTTTTCTGGGAATCTTACAGAAAGAAAGTACCGCGATTATTCGAAAATAACGGTTCCGAAAAATTCTGGTCTGTGAAAATCCGGGCGCTCGGTTCCCACGGGGTTCCAACTCAGGTAATGCGGTACAGAGGTCTCGTCGCCACATTTGTACAAATTAGCTTTTGCCCGAAGCCCTTTTAACCGTATTCCCTTGTTGTGGGTCAGACTTTCGGCGGGTATTACAATGGTCATTTCCCATGTATGGCCCCCGGTTTTTTCTGTAAACGGTTCTTTGCCGAGCGACGATTCGACTTCGATGTGATCTTTAATGGTCCCTGAATCTATAAATACACGATCTTGCCTGGCAGGGCCATAGGCCAAATGGGTGGTGCCGATACAATTGAACTCAAAATTATAGTAATTGCCATCGGCCATGGGATCTAGAAAAAATTCTACACAACTATCTTTATGGGTGGCACTGTTCGCCTCGGTTCTTTTGGCCAAAATGTGGGCTTCCCGAACATAATATTTCAACCAAATCTGATTGTTGCTATGTGCAATTCTAAATTTCACCTCGGGCAAGTACTGAAATTTATCCCAATTGATGAGGTCAATGGAATTAAGCTCTGTTTGGGCTTCCAAAAGCTCGGAGACTTTTGGCAAATCAATTTCTCCCGAATATTGTATTTCTTTGACTTTTAGCACTTTATTTTCATTCTTTGTAGTTTGCCCGCATCCGATAAAATGGGTGCAGAAAATCAGTAGGGCAAATATTCGAGCCATATTGTTCTTATACTTCATTGGTTCCCTAAAATACGTCATTTTAAGGCAATCGCAAACACATAAAAATGTTTTGTACATTTAAGAGTCTATTTAGACATCTCACGACCCACAATATCGACCGAGATAACATCCCTTATTGTACATGAAAATTCAAAATGTCTTATTTGCCCTCTTTACGCTACTTCTCTCGACAAATTGCGGACTTGACAAACCCGAGGAAGTCGAAATCGCATATAAAGAACTTCCTGAAAAAATCGATTTCAATTTTCATGTAAGACCAATTCTCTCCGACAGATGTTTTAATTGTCATGGGCCAGATGAAAATGCGAGGAAGGCTAATTTAAGGTTAGACGTTGAGCGGACAGTTTTTTCCAATATCCCTGAAAAGGAAACATATGCCGTTATTGGGGGGAAACCTAACAAAAGTGAGTTGATCAAGCGCATCTTGGTCGATGACCCTGAACAAGTCATGCCTCCACCGGAATCGAACTTGAGTTTGACCTCTGAAGAAAAAGCCGTTCTGATAAAATGGGTCGAACAGGGAGCTGAATGGAAAACCCATTGGGCTTTTACCGCTCCCGGGAAATCAGAGCTTCCCGAGATGGAAAATACATCTTGGCCAAAGAACGAAATCGATTATTTTGTGTTGGATAGGATGGAACCCGTCGGATTGCACCCTTCCGAAGAGGCCGGCAAAGAGACTTTAATCCGAAGGTTATCGTTTGACTTGAATGGCCTTCCGCCTTCTCCGGAAGAAATCCAAGATTTTAAGAACGATACTTCGGAAAATGCCTATGAAAACTTAGTTGACCGCCTGTTGGCCTCTCCACGATACGGGGAGCGTTGGGCATGGGAATGGCTCGATGTGGCAAGATATGCAGACACCAATGGATTTCAGGGGGATTTTACCCGTGATATGTGGCCTTGGCGTGATTGGGTCATTAATGCGTTCAATAACAATATGCCTTACGACGAATTTACCATCAAGCAATTGGCCGGCGATCTTTTGCCGGAAGCTTCGAGGGAAGATATCATGGCCACCGCTTTTAATAGAAACCACCCATACAATACCGAAGGTGGCACGATTCCGGAGGAGACAAGGGTCGTAAATGTTTTTGATCGTGTAGAAACTACTGGCACCACTTGGTTGGGTCTGACCATGAATTGCGCTCGTTGCCATGACCATAAATATGATGCCATTACCCAAAAAGAATATTACCAGCTTTTTGATTATTTCAATCAAACCTCTGAGGAAGGCGGTAACTGGGGAGGCCAGATCAAGCCGCTGCTAAATCTAAGTTCGAAAGAAAAAAGAGATGAAATAAATCAGATCGAGGAATATGCAAATCAGCTCGTAGAAAAAGTTGAGAAATTCGAGTTTAAAAAATTTCCGCGGGATTCAGGTCTACCTGCATCAGAATCGGAAGTTGCCAAAGGACTAAACGGGCTTGACCCGCGAATACTCTTAAAACCTGCCGACAAAAGGGGAACCGGAGAGTTTAATGCGTTGACCAAGTATTTTAAGAATAAGGATGCAGTCTACGGCAATCTTTTAAAGAATGTCTTTGCCCAAAAGAAAAAGTATGACGAATTGGCTAAGAATTCGACCATGGTAATGGTAATGGATGAACTTGAAGAGCCAAGAACGACCTATATTCTGAATCGCGGCGGATATAACAATCCGCAATTGGAAGATACTATTAGCAGAGATGTTCCCGCTGTGCTCCCTCCGCTGCCCAGCGGAGTCGAAAACAATCGTCTTGCATTGGCCAAATGGTTGGTGTCAGAAAAGCAGCCGTTGACAGCACGAGTGACCGTCAATCGCTATTGGCAACAGTTTTTCGGTAAGGGTATTGTAAAAACGACAGAGGATTTCGGAGTTCAGGGAGCGTTACCAAGCCATCCTGAATTGCTTGATTGGCTTGCAGTCGATTTTCAAGAAAACGGCTGGGATTTAAAACGGTTTCTAAAAAAAATCGTGATGAGCGCAACATATCGCCAATCTTCTAAAATGACCCACGAACTTCTGGAAAAAGATGTCGAGAACATTTATTTGGCGAGGGCAACGCGTTTTCGCTTACCTTCTTGGATGCTGCGAGATCAGGCTCTCTATGTTAGTGGATTACTAGTGGATTCATTAGGAGGAAAACCGGTAAAACCTTATCAACCCAAAGGAATCTGGTCAGAAGCCACTTTTGGATTGAGATCATACGAACAAGACAAGGGAGATGCTCTCTATCGGAGGTCACTTTATACATTTTGGAGGCGAATCGTAGGGCCCACATTTCTGTTCGACAATGCGTCACGACAATTGTGTACTGTAAAAACGTACAATACGAACACCCCGTTGCACGCATTGACGACCTTAAATGACATCACGTATATGGAAGCTGCCCGTGTAATGGCGGAAAAGGTTTTGACAAACGAAAAGGAAGATCCAGAGCGATTGAGGTTTGCGTTCAAAAAGACCACCGGTCGCGATATAAACAATGATGAACTAAACATTTTAACGAATCGTTTGACCACGCTCCGAGCCGATTATGGTAGAGCAAAAGAGGATGCATTGTCATTGACCTCCATTGGGGATTACAGCATCAATGAGACCCTTGATCTAACAGATTATGCGGCTTATACCGCCATTTGCTCACTACTATTGAATTTAGATGAAACCATAAATCGACAATGATGATGAAGAAAAAAATTCTACATCCTTTTGAAGAATATCAGGCCGGAATTACCCGCAGGAATTTCTTTGGCAAAACGGCATTGGGTATTGGTGGTTTGGCATTGGGCTCGATGTTTTCGCTTTCGGGAGCAACTTCCAATGTGCGGGGAACAACTTTCAATGGCCTGGGTCTTCCCCATTTTGCACCAAAGGCCAAAAGGGTCATCTATCTTTTTCAGAACGGGGCACCTTCGCATGTCGACCTTTTCGATTACAAGCCCATGCTTCGAAAATGGCACGGAAAACAGATTCCTGATTCGCTGACCGCGGGAAAACGATTTTCAACCATGACCGGCGAACAAGCGGCTAGACCGGTCATCGCTGAAATCAGTGATTTTGCCCAGCACGGCCAAAGTGGTGCTTGGGTCTCCGATTTTATGCCCGAAACAGCGAAGGTCGCAGATGAACTTTGTTTTATTAAATCGATGTACACCGAATCGGTCAACCATGCGCCCGCCATCACATTTTTTCTGACAGGTTCTGAGCAGCCAGGGAGACCGAGTATGGGTTCTTGGTTGACCTACGGATTGGGAAGTACCGCCAAAGATCGACCTCTAGAGATAAAGAAGCTAGTTGTGGCCAGATTTTTTATGATTACTATTGGGGAAGCGGATTTCTTCCGACCAAATTCCAAGGTGTAAAATTTAGAGGCGGGGGCGATCCTGTGCTGTATCTGAAAAATCCAGAAGGAATGAGTCGCGAAATGCGCCGGCAGCTATTAGATGATATGCAGGCCTTGAATGAGATCAACCATGCTGAATATGGCGACCCCGAAATACAGACCCGCATCGCCCAATATGAAATGGCCTATAAAATGCAGATGAGCGTTCCTGAACTGACCGACTTCTCTGACGAGCCCCAGCATATTTTAGATATGTATGGCCCCGATGTTCATCGTAAAGGAAGTTTCGCCTACAATTGTCTGATGGCACGTCGACTGGCCGAACGCGATGTTCGTTTTATTCAATGCATGCACGCCGGATGGGACCAACACACAAACCTCAACTATCAGCTTATAACACAATGTAAGGACACCGATGCGCCCAGTGCCGCACTGATCAAAGATTTAAAACAGCGGGGCATGCTCGAGGACACCTTGGTCATCTGGGGAGGCGAATTCGGTAGAACTCCTTTTTTACAAGGTAATATCAAAGATGTCCGTAACTGGGGCCGCGATCATCACCCCTATGTCTTCACATTATGGATGGCCGGTGCAGGGGTAAAACCCGGATTTACATACGGAGCCTCAGATGAATTCGGGTTCAACCCGATCGAAACCCCGGTCCACGTGCATGATTTTCAGGCTACCGTTATGCACCTTATGGGCATTGACCACGAGCAATTTACGTTCAAGCACCAAGGAAGGCGTTATCGCCTGACCGATGTTCACGGAAATGTCGTCAAGGATGTTTTGAGTTGATGAACTCGTCTTGAGTTTTTTTACCTGCAAATATCACCCCGTTCTTCAACAGGGCAGGCTATTTTGCACCCTGATTTTGCTATTTTTAAGTACTGTCCGCCTATGGCGGACGCTACCAAAAAATATCTTCATTAGGGCACAAAAGCCGATATTTTCGGTTCCAAACAAAAACTCAAGACGAGTTCATTGTAAAAAATTATTGAATTGTCTTGTTTTCCAAAAAAACTGCATGAACATTGCCTTGATTGGCATTTGTAGCTAGTTTCTTCCAAATCTTAAAGCAGATATCTATATCACCATCCTGGTCAACATCTCCAAACAATGCATCATGCCCACCCAAATTTTGATCAAATACCACTCTTTCTTTAAAAGTTCCACCTTTTCCATCCAGGTTTTCCCATAAAAAGCCTCTGGACGTTTGATTCAATGGCAATATTTTATGATCTTCCTGTTCCACTGAAAAAATATCCAGATCACCATCGTTATCAAAATCCGCTACCGCTAGAGAATGCAATGATCCTCGCCGACCTCCGGCATTGAGTGGCAATAAATGCACCGTAAACTTGGGGTTGCTTCCACCAGAACTTTCAAGCCATGCTCCCCTTGAGTCAACCTGATCACCCGACATAATGATTATATCGTTGTCACCATCCCCTTCCATATCCATAATCCAGCTCCTGCATGAAAGCCCCCAGTAACCGACACTCCCAAATGGAAGAAATTTTCTCACCCAAGTCTGTCCATTATCTTCGTTTTGATACCATCTGCCGGGCATTACAATGTCATTGTCTCCGTCCATATCCAAATCCCCTACACCGCCCGGAAAGAACCCTGCATGAATATCGTCCAGGTCATCAACAATATCAGGAGTGACTGTTACCCGTGTCCAATTGGTATCTTGTAGAGGGTCTTCCGGTATCTTGTACCAGAAGCAACCTTCCCGATCGCCAAGAACTAAAACATCATCAACAGAATCCCCGTCAAGGTCTTGTACTACAATATCATGTATTTCGGTTTTGATCCTTGAATCATACTGGTATCTGATGAATGGCTCTTCTTTCGGATTCTGAGAGTTTTTAAACCAATAACCTCCGGTCACCAGGTCCATCCACCCATCCCCGTCAACATCATGGGCCACTCCTCCTAATTGAGCACTTGGTATTTCCGCTAAATCATGCCTGATCCAATTGTCTGCATCTACAAATTCAAACCAGAACACCTTGTCAGAAGTGATGGAAAAAGCGAAATCCATATCGCCATCATTGTCAAAATCTGCCAGGGCTGGTGTCCCGTATCGGGAATCTGGCGTATCGGGAAGATTATTTGTGATAAAATGATGCTCAAATATATCTTCTGTCTCTTTATCAGGTGATTTTTTTTCCTTGTTTGAGCATCCCATTGAAAGGGGTATAGTAAGTAGACAAATGAAGAACTTATTAATTTTCGTTGATATAATATACATTTATGGTTTTTAACTTATTTCGTTAGTTGTCGAATTGCGGGAATACATCAAAGGGAGTAGCTAGTGTGATAGCCGAGAAAGTCGCACCTTGACCGATTTTTTCAATAAATCTTCTTCGAGAACCCATATAATTTACAGTTTCATCTCCCATCCTTTTTCGTAGGATCGACTCCAGAGTTTCTGGGCATCTTTGTCGTTCATGATATGTCCGTTTTTTGAATTGATATCAAGAGACCGTCCTATCCGTTGGGAGATATTGCCTAGTTGAACTAGCAGTGTACTTTTATGGCCTCCATCAACGTCTGAATTCAAGCTTCCATTATTGCGAATTGCCTCGAACATGTTTTGAATGTGCAAGGCATCCAGTTTTTCGGCAGGATTGCTTTTGTCTCTTGCATCGATTTCTTGGGTATTTTGGACCTCTTTTACTATTTTTCCGTCCAAATCGAATTGAGTATAGCTATTTCCTGCCGGTATGAGCAGACTTCCATTTTCCCCATAAAAAATTACCCCTACAGAACTGCCTTCAACATTCTTACCGTTGCAGCTCCTACCTTCCCAAGACATGGTCTGACTGGAATCAAAATCAAGATTGATAATTTGCGTATCGGGAGTTTCCCAATCATCTTTGTAGCGATATCTTCCTCCGTTCGAACTTACTTTAGAGGGGTAGTCGACTTCCATGCCCCAACGTAAAAGATCTATCATATGGGTGCCGTTGTTCAGGGCTTCCCCTGTACCCCAATGCCAAAGCCAATGCCAGTTGTAGTGAACAATGTTGTCTTTAAAGTTTTTACGGGGAGCAGGACCTTGCCAAAGTTCCCAATCGAGCCAATCGGGCACAGCGGTTTCTTTACCGATACCAATCGATGCGCGATTATTGGTATACCACCCTTTACCATAATATACACGACCGATAGCGCCTTCTGTAACAGCATTGATGCCTTCGATGACATTAGGCCAGGAACGACGTTGATTGCCCATCTGCACTATTTTCCCATATTTTTTTGCCGCTTCGACAAGTAGTTCTCCTTCGTTTGGATTATGACTGCAGGGTTTTTCAACATATACATGTTTGCCAGCTTGCATTGCTAAAAGTGCCGCAGGTGCATGCCAATGGTCTGGTGCGGCAATAACCAAGGTATCCACATCTTTGCTTTCCAATGACTTTCGAAAATCGGTAAAGGCCATTGCTTCAATAGTCTGCCGGGTTTTTAGCGCTGTAAGGCACTTTGATACCGCTCTACTGTCAACATCGCAAATATGGATTACATCGCAATTGTCTTGACTTGCAAAATTTTGTGCCAAGGCGTTTCCGCGACTGTTGACACCCATTACCGAAGCATTAATACGTTCATTGGCGCCCATAATCTGGCCATAGCTTTTGGCACTAAATTGTGGTAATACGCCACCGGCGATAAAGGCCATGGAACTTTTCTTGATGAACTTTCTTCGCGAATTTATTTGATCTGCCATGGTGTTCGAATGTGTAGTTAAACCTTGCTTGCAAGATAATAAAAGGTATTTGTAATCCGAACCATTAAATCTATAAATGCCCAAACTCATTTAATATTGATGTCTTGGTAGCGAATTAGTGCTTCTGGATTATTATGACTGTAGAAAAAAACTTTATTTTTGCCTCCTTACATTGGCCCCGTAGTTCAATGGATAGAATAAAAGTTTCCTAAACTTTAGATGCAAGTTCGATTCTTGCCGGGGCTACAAAAGATTTGTAAATTTTGGCTACTAACTCCCCGATATGTTAGGGTTATTTCGTTGTTGAAAAATGACAGGCTTCGAAGACCTGGCCAGTATGCCGGCCAAGCTCTGTAAAGTTTTTGTTGTTGCAGGAATTCAATACACCCAACAAAGCAATCGAAATGGAAATATTTCTTAGGACCTGGAACACTTTACTAGTATTGGATACCTTTAAATATAGGGATTCAATTCCCCCATAACTAAATGCTGAGGTATCTTTTAAGATCACTAGTGTCCGGTAAAAGACCAAAGACCGCTGCGCTATTAGAGACTAGACAAAAGACCCTCCAAAGGTGGACAGGATTGATTGTAATAGGTTGATATTGTGACGTTTAATCAAAATATTTTTTTGTGATATTCATATTTTGAATAACACAAAAAGCAAGGGGTCTCTTTATATAAAACCTCTAATCTACCACGATCTATAGGCTTAAAGGATTTTGTGATTTTTTAATCGGACAATAGTGTTTTAAGATAAATCCGTAGAATTATAATGTAGCTTGAGAAGGCTCTGGCCGTAAGACAAAAATTATTTTCGCTTCGCCCAAATTTCGTACATGGGTTCGCCTTTGCTGTTCTTTCCTGTGTGGTGCCAGTCGCCATCCTTGAGTTCGTAGTCAAAAGTTAAGGTCGCTCCCACACGGGAATCATCCCTAGAAAAAAACTCGATATTTTCTGTATAAACTCCATTTTCTGAAGAAAACGAACCTCCTCCGGTTCCAGAG
>QIJL01000322.1 GCA_003232435.1 Flavobacteriales bacterium
ATCTGGGATTTG
This sequence comes from Flavobacteriales bacterium, assembly GCA_003232435.1. Lineage (GTDB taxonomy): Bacteria > Bacteroidota > Bacteroidia > Flavobacteriales > Flavobacteriaceae > Aurantibacter_A. The sequence goes on from QIJL01000322.1 coordinate 13, forward strand.
ATGATGAAGAATATTTATGCGACGGGTGCCTTCCGCCTGAGTCAAGAAGATTTCAAATTGAACATTTTATACGAGGATCCTACTCCAAGAAACTATATTACTCCAGTTGATGATGCTACTTGGCCCACAGGTCTTGAGGAGGATATTCTTTTGGAGCTTTTTAATCTTGACAGGCTCAATATATATAATGACGTGCAGCCCGGCGGTGATGGTTTCTTTGATTTTGTTCAAGGTCTGACGGTGGATACCCAAGGCGGTGAAATCATATTCACTACCGTCGAACCTTTTGGTGAATACCTATATGAAAAACTTGGTGGGGGCGGAAGCTATGAAAATGAAGCGGGCTATAATCCGAACCAAGAAAAGTATGTTTTTAGGGATATGTATGAGCTGACCAAAGCTGCGGCCCAGCAAGAGCAGGAAAAAAACAAGTTTCTATTAAAAGGTAGATATAAATCGGAAGGGAGCAGTGGTATTCCTATTGGGGCATTTAACGTGCCACGAGGATCTGTTCGAGTAACGGCCGGTGGTCGCCAATTACAAGAAGGCATTGACTACACGGTCAATTATCAGGCTGGTACCGTACAGATTTTAGATCCAAGTCTAGAGGCCTCAAATACTCCGATAAATATTTCCGTTGAAAACAATGCTGTTTTCGGGCAGCAGACCCGAAGGTTTTCAGGCGTAAATGTCGAGCATCAGTTCAATAAGAATTTTGTGATGGGAGCGACCTTGCTAAACCTGCACGAAAGACCGCTGACGCAAAAGTCGAATTTTGGAGTTGAACCTGTCAATAATACTATTTATGGCATGAACGGAAATTTCTCAACAGAGATTCCGTTTTTGACCCGTTTGGTCAATAAATTGCCAAATATCGACACCGATGTTCCGTCCAACCTTTCTATTAGAGGTGAGGTTGCCGCCTTAAAACCGAACTCCCCGAAAAATGCCGATTTTCAAGGGGAAACAACAACTTATCTTGATGATTTCGAAGGTGCACAGGCGTTGATCGATATTCGTGCCTCCTTGGGATGGACTTTGGCGAGTCCGCCTTTGGAATTTCAACCCGGTGGTCAATTGTCCGGTAGCTCTCCTACTGATGCCGCCAATCTTGAAAACGGTTACGGCCGGGCAAAAATGGCATGGTATACGATCGACCCCATTTTCTATACCAATCAAAGGCCCGACGAGATTAGCGACAATGATATTTCAACAAATGAGACCCGCCGTATTTTTATCGATGAGGTTTTTCCGAACAATGATATCGCCCAGGGGCAGACAACCGTTCAGAATACGTTGGATTTGGCTTATTATCCGAATCGAAAAGGTCCATATAATGCAAACCCGAATTTCGATGCGGAATCGCCCGACCAAAAATGGGGAGGTATCATGCGCTCTTTGAGCAGTACTGATTTTGAGCAATCGAATGTTGAATTCATACAATTTTGGGTGATGGACCCCTACGTTGATGGAATCTCTACGAGTCCCGGGGAATTGGTTCTGAACCTTGGTAATATTTCGGAAGATGTTCTAAAGGACGGAAAAAAGCAATACGAAAACGGATTGCCCGGTGCAGATACAGCTGAAGTTCCTGCTCCGACTTCCTGGGGTAAAGTGCCTCAGACGCAAGCTCTGGTCTATGCTTTTGATGCCAATGAAACAAATAGGGCCTTGCAGGATATCGGATATGACGGGTTGAACGATGCCGCGGAAGGTGATATTTATAACAACCCGGGAGATGATCCGGCACTTGACAACTATCAATATTATTTAAATCGCACCGGTAGCATTTTAGAACGCTATCTTGATTTTAACAACCCCGACGGAAATTCGCCTGTAGCCGTAAGCAATACGAATCGGGGATCAACTACCCTTCCAGATGTTGAGGATCTAGATCGTGACTTGACCATGAACACGGTAAATAGTTATTACGAATACCGCATTCCGATAAGCATGGGCACAACTGAAAACGATAAGTACGTGACCAATGTTCTTGAAGAAACCGATACACCTACATTGCCGAACGGGTCGACCGTAAGGAGGCGATGGATTCAATATAAGATTCCTTTGAGTGATTTCACAAATTCTATTGGTGGAATCACCGATTTTAGGTCGATCAGTTTTATGCGAATGTACTTAACGGGCTTTAACAGTGATGTGGTTTTACGTTTTGCAACTTTGGATCTTGTTCGCGGTGATTGGAGAACCTATACCAAAAATCTACAGGACGATACGGTAGATGCAGATCCATCTGATGACGGAACGATCGTAGACGTAAATACGGTCAATATAGAAGAAAACGGTGCTAGACAGCCGATACCTTATGTGCTTCCGCCTGGCGTGATTCGAGAACAACTCAACAACAACAATACGATTATTCGTCAAAACGAGCAATCGCTATCGTTTAATTTCGACAATTTGGAAGCGGGGGATTCCCGAGGGGTTTTCAAAAACCTGAACATCGACATACGCCAGTATGAAAAGCTGAAAATGTTTCTTCACGCTGAAGAAATAATGTCAGGTGATTATCCTGACGGGGGAAAACCTTTGGTAGGCTTTCTTCGGATAGGCACGGATTTTTCGCAAAATTATTACCAGATCGAATTACCCCTTGAATTTACAGATCCCAACGGCTCGTTGACCGAACGTGATATTTGGCCGGAAGCCAATGAGTTGAATATCGAATTGGCCGATTTAAATAAGGTCAAATCTTTGCGCATCAACAATCGACAGACTTCGCCTTTAACCGATGTGGAATATTTCGATGTAGTCGATGGCGAGATCGTTCCGGTCGCGGAATTCGACCAAAGACCTGACGGAAGTGTTCGTATAGCGCTCAAGGGTAATCCTTCGTTGGGTAGTATCAGAAGTATGATGGTCGGTGTCAAGAATGTCGACAACCTTCCCGCCCGAGGTGAGGTTTGGTTCAATGAATTACGTTTGGCCGGTTTGGATAACAATGGGGGTTGGGCTGCTATAGTGGCGATCGACGGTAATATTGCCGATTTTGCGAATTTCACGGTTACAGGATCGACAAGCACATCGGGTTTTGGCTCCATTGATCAGATGCCCAATGAACGAGCCAGGGAAGACGCAACTTCTTATGACTTGGTAACGAACATAAATGTTGGGCAATTGCTTCCTAAAAAATGGGGAGTTCAGGTACCGTTCAACTATGGCATTTCCGAACAAATAATCACACCGGAGTTCGATCCGGTTTACGACGACCTTAAACTTGATGATCTGATCAGTACTGCAGAAACGGCAGAAGATGCCGCAAGAGTGAAAGAACAGGCAGAAGATTATACCAAGCGAACGAGTATCAATTTGATCGGGGTGCGAAAGGATCGGGGCGAAGAGGCCGACGCCAATTTTTACGATATAGAGAATTTTACATTTAACTATTCCTATAACGAGACAGAGCATCGCAATTTTGAGATTGCCAGTCTTCGAAATCAGAACGTGGTTACAGGTTTTGTGTATAACCACAATTTCAAGCCTCTTGAAGTGGCGCCCTTTGCCAAGAAAGATTCTTTATTTACAGGAAAATATTGGCAGTGGTTAAAAGAGTTGAACCTGAACTTATTGCCGGCAAGTCTGTCATTGAATTCAAATATCAATAGGCAGTTCAATCAACAGCGCTTTAGGGATGTTTTTGAGCCAGGGGTCGAAGCATTGGAACTTCCTTTTTTACAGCAACGTAACTATTTGTTCGATTGGCAATACAATGTCAATTATAGTTTGACCAAATCGATGCGCTTACAGTTCACGGGTTCGAACAATAATATCATAAGAAATTACTTTGAGGATCCTGGCAATCCAAGTTCGGCTATAGACCAGACCTTAGGGCTTTGGGATGGCTTTTTCGATCTAGGCGAACCCAATCGCCATTCGCAGCAAATGCAATTGAACTATGAAATACCGTTCGCAAAAATACCCGTGTTGGATTTTATCAATGCGCAATATACCTACCAAAGTAATTTCGACTGGCAAAGGGGTGGTGATGCGCTTTTCGAGGTTGCTGGTGAAAATATTAATACGATACAAAATTCGAACACCCATAATTTAACCGCTACTTTGACCATGCAAAAGTTCTATGATCTTTTAGGGTTGAAAAAGCGAGATGACAAGTCAACCGCTGCCAAGGCACCCTCTCGAAAAGATAAAGCAGGAAACCCCGTCAAATCGGAAAAAAAATCAAGGGGCAAAACAAGCGGACTGTTCAATACCGCTATTGATATTTTGACAATGGTCAAGCGGTTGAACATCAATTACAATGAAAGTAATGGTAAAGTATTGCCGGGTTACACCCAGTCGGTAGGCTTTCTGGGTACGCTTCGACCAAGCGTTGGTTTTGTCTTTGGAAGTCAGGCAGATGTACGATTCGAAGCTGCAAGAAGGGGGTGGTTGACTAGTTTTGGTGAATTCAATCTGCAATATCTTGAGAATACCAACAAACAATTAGATATTACCGCTACGGCCCAGCCGACTCGAGATTTAACGATAGACATCACCGCTAACCGTCAATTTTCAAGAAGCTATCAAGAGACTTATGATGTCGATGCATGGAGTTTAGGCCAAAATTCATTGATTAACGAATTGGGCAATTTCAGTATTTCAACAATGATGATCGGCACCTTTTTCAAAAAGAGCGATGAATTCAATTCAGCGAATTTTGAGAAATTCAAAGAGAACAGGATCACAATTGCCAATCGTCTTTACGGTGATAACCCTGATGCTCGGGATCCAGAGGATGGTTTTCCTGTGCCCTACGGAAAGACCCAACAAGATGTATTGCTTCCAGCCTTTTTTGCGGCCTATTCAGGCCAAGATGCCAACAAGGTAGGTTTAAAGGCATTAAAGGAAATACCGATTCCTAATTGGAATATCAAGT
>QIJL01000180.1 GCA_003232435.1 Flavobacteriales bacterium
CAAACTAACTGCCTCCGAAAACATCCCCCTGGCCCCTTTCAAAGGGGGAATCATATTTGTCGACTTTGGACTTTGTTTTTTTTCTGCTTACTGTCGACTGTTTACTTTTTCACTTCGTACCTCGTATTTCTAATTTCGTACTTGCCCTGTTCCCTTTACGTACCATTTGTTGGTCACTAGATGTTGTAACCCAATAGGCCCTCGTTGGTGTAATTTATCGGTGCTAATGGCCAGCTCCCCTCCCAAACCGAATTGCCCTCCATCGGTAAATCGTGTCGAGGCATTATGGTACACCGCCGCACAGTCTACATTATTCATAAAATGTGCAGCAGTTTCATTGTTTCTTGTGATTATGGAAGCCGAATGCCCTCCACCGAATTTATTTATTTTGGAAATCGCATCTTCTAAATCGGAAGCCTGACCTAAAACGATTTTATAATCCAAAAACTCTTCATACCACACATTTTCGTCTTCGATCGGAAGCGTTCCATCAAGGCCGGAAAGTGCATGATCGGCTAGAATCTCCACCTTGCTCTTCTGCAATTCCTGAATCAAATGTTGCAGAAATTGCTGTTTTCTAACCAAATTGGAATCGACCAAAACCTTGTCCAATGCATTGCAGGCCGATATTTTTGTTGTCTTGGCATTGACGATGATATCCATGGCCATTTGCAGATCAGCCTCGGCATCCACGAAAACAAAATTATTCCCTCGACCACTTACTATAACGGGGCAAGTAGCATGTTGCTTCACAAAAGCGATCAGTTTTTCTCCCCCTCGGGGAACGATTAAATCAACCCTTTGTGTCGGACTTTCTAAAAAAGCCTGGGTCTGACTTCTGTCAAATTGCAAATAACCGACCCAATCTTTTGATGCGCTATGCTCCGTTAAGGCTTTATGCCACAATTCAACCAAAACCAGATTACTGTTCAGGGATTCTTTTCCACCTTTTAATAAAATTTTGTTCCCCGATTTAAATGCGATTCCAGCTGCCTCAATGGTCACATCTGGCCGAGATTCGTAAATAATCAATACTGTGCCGAAAGGAGCGGTTTTATTACTGACTTGCATTCCGTTGTCATGAACGAACCGGAAACGTTCTACGCCCAATGGATCTTCTTGACTGGCCAGCTGGTGCAATGATAAAATCATTCCGTCAATTTTGGGGTCGTCAACTTTTAGTCGATCTCTCATCGCAATATCATCTCCAGCATAACTGTCCATATCAATTGCATTTGCTGATAGTATAGTATCTTTTTCCTCTTCCAGAAATTTCGCCATACTGAGCAGAACGGCATTTCTTTGTGCTATGTTCAAAAGATGGTTCATGCCAATTCTGTTTTTAAGGCTTTAAAGAACAAATCGATATGGGCTTCGCTTATATTCAAGGCGGGCAGCACTCGCAACACATATTTATCTTTAGCCCCACCGGTGAACAAATATTGATTGTGGATCAATCTCTTTCTAAGATCGGCCACTTCGAATTCGAATTCGAGCCCTAACATCAACCCCCTGCCTTTTACTCTTTTTATCTCAGCAATTTCATTTGCCGATCTTCGAAAATAGTTTTCTAGTTTTCTAGCGTTTTCAATCAGATTCTCTTTTTCTAAAACCTCCAAAACCGCCATAGTTGCCGCACAGGCCAAATGATTTCCGCCAAAAGTGGTACCCAACAAACCGTGGGAGGCTTTGATGTTTTCATGGATTAAAATACCACCTACGGGAAAACCATTCCCCATTCCTTTTGCAATGGAAATGATATCAGGCTGTATTCCATGATGCTGAAATCCGAAGAACTTTCCGCTTCGCCCAAAACCGCATTGAATTTCATCCGCGATTAGAACCACCTTCATCGCTTTGCAAAGTGATGCTACATTTTGATAAAATTCGATCGATGGTTCATCCAGCCCTCCAATTCCCTGAATTGCTTCCAGAATAATGGCACAGACATCCCCTTTTTCGATTTCAGATTGAAGGGATGTCAGGTTCTCAAAATCTAAAAATGTAACTTTTTGCTGTTTGTTTAGAGGCGCGTTGATTTTTTCGTTATCGGTGGCTGCCACTGCAGCTGAAGTCCTTCCATGAAATCCGTTTTTAAAAGCGATTATCCGGGATTTTCCGGTATGGAAAGATGCCAGTTTCAGTGCATTTTCGTTCGCCTCGGCTCCAGAATTACATAGAAAAAGGTTGTAATCTTCGCAGCCCGAAAGTTTCCCCAGTTTTGTTGCGAGTTCTTCTTGTAAAGGATTTTTTACCGAATTACTGTAAAAACCGATTTTACCCAATTGATCTTTCAATCGCTTTACATAATGAGGATGCGAATGCCCAATGGAAATCACTGCATGACCTCCGTAGAAATCATGGTATGTTCTGCCCTTGTCATCGGTCACTAAAATACCCTCAGCCGAAACGGGAGTCACATCGTATAATGGGTATACGTTGAATAGGTTCATTAAACTTATCTTTTTGTCATTCCCGTCAGGGCGGGAATCTGTTTCTTAATATTGGTATGGTTTTTAAACCTATGGTTTGAGCTTTCAACCCCTCCGTCTTCCTGGCTACGCCGGAAGCCACCTCCCCTCATCTGAGGGGAGGAGCCGTTTCTCCTTTTTTAACCTTAATCCTTCAACCTTTTACTGCCAACTGTTTACTTTTTTATAACTGCCCTTCTTTTATTTTACTGATTTTCTCAAAAGATGCCACAATGCCTTGTATCAGAGACGAACTCAATCCCTGATGTTCCATTTCATTCAAGCCTTGTATCGTACAACCCTTGGGCGTTGTGACCCTGTCGATTTCTTCTTCGGGATGATTGCCCGACTCGATCAATAGGTGCGCTGCGCCATAACAGGTATGCATAGCTAGCTCTTGTGCTTCTTTGGCATCGAAACCAAGTTGGATAGCTCCTTGCGCGGTTGCGCGGATTAAACGCATCCAAAAAGCGATTCCGCTGGCACAGATGACCGTTGCCGCTTGCATTTGTTGCTCTGGGATTTCCATCGAATGCCCCATGCGATTGAAAATGGCCTTTGCCAAATTGATCCGTTTTTTACCTTTTTCATTCGCGCAAATGCAGGTCATTGACTTGCCCACCGAAATCGCCGTATTGGGCATACCTCTAATAATATTATGCTTTGCCCCTATAATGGCTTCGATCTTAGCGATACTAAATCCGGTTATCGTGGAAATGATAACGTGTTTCGCGGTCAACAAATCTTTGACATCCAAAAGAATCGCCTCAAGTTGGCTGGGTTGTACCGCGAAGACCAAAATGTCCGATTTTTTTACAGCTTCCCGATTATCGGAAGTGATGACGACCTTTCCGTATTTTTCAAAATTGTAAATTTCCGTAGGGTTTCTTTTGGTCAAATACATCTTCGTTGCGCCCTTGGAATTCAAAACTCCTTTGGCAATGGACAACCCTAAATTTCCGGCCCCTATGATTGCTATTTTCATGAAACTATCGTTTATGTCGTTCCCGTACTTCGGCTGCGCTCAGCACAGGCTGCGGTGGGAATCTATTTGTTGTTTTTGCAAATTTTTGTTGGCGCCATGAATGAAGGCTTTGACTTTCAACCCCTCCGACCCCGACAAAAAGGTCGGGGCCACCTCCCCTCGCACTTCGGCTGCGCTCAGCACAGGTCTGAGGGGAGGAGCTTCCCCCTTTTTCTTTTATTTCAACCTTGAACATTCAACTTTGAACTTTTTTGATTTTCGTACTTCTAACTTCGTACCTGCCTACCGGCAGGCAGGTTTCGCACTTTTAAAATACTCCTGCCTTCAGTTGCAGCCCTTCACTTTCTTTAAAACCGAACATCAAATTCATATTCTGAACGGCTTGCCCCGAAGCGCCTTTCAATAAATTATCGGTGGCCGAGGTAATCAGTAAAACACCTTCATGCTTATGTAAATGAATATGACATTGATTCGTATTCACGACTTGTTTTAAGTTGATGGGATCTTCAGCTATATGCGCAAAAACAGCTTTGGAATAAAAATCTTTGTACAGTTTGACGGCCTCATCTTCACTTTCTTCGAATTTCGTGTAAGCGGTTGCCAGAATTCCCCTGGTAAAATTTCCCCGATTGGGAAGGAAAAACAATTCTCCTGTAGCTGCCTGCAACGATTTTAGGCTTTCATTGATTTCACGCAAATGCTGATGTGTAAATGGCTTGTACCAACTCACATTGTTATTTCTCCAACTGAAATGGGAAGTCGCAGACGGACTCACACCTGCTCCCGTACTGCCTGTTACGGCATTGATATGAACATCTTGGCCAAGTAACCCCGCCTTTGCCAATGGCAACAATGCCAGTTGAATCGTGGTAGCAAAGCATCCTGGATTCGCGATGTAATCTGCTTTTTCGATTTTCGATTTATTTAACTCTGGCAAGCCATACACGAATTCTTTTCCTTGGAAAACAGCATCCTTCTCTAATCGAAAACCATTGCTGAGGTCTATGATTTTTGTTCCTTCGGAAAAGTCATTTTCTTGTAAAAATTTAGAGGAATTGCCATGGCCCAAGCACAGAAAAACCACATCGATATTCGAATTGACTTCTCCCGTAAATTCTATTTCAGTCAACCCCAATAAATCAGGATGAGCTGTTGAAACTTTTTTTCCAGCTCTGGTCGTGCTGAATACAAAATCGATTTCTGCTTGCGAATGATTCAAAAGAATTCGAATCAGTTCGCCTCCTGTATACCCTGAGCCTCCTATTATGCCTGCTTTGATCATGATTATTTTCGTTGTTGTTCAGACCTGTCAGGTTTCAAAAACCTGACAGGTCAGAAAGACTAAGGCTTGCGCTTTCAACCCCTCCGTCTCCCCGCCGAAAAGGGCGGGGATCCACCTCCCCTCTTCTGAGGGGAGGAGCCTCTCCTATTTCATTTTTTAAACTTCGTA
>QIJL01000434.1 GCA_003232435.1 Flavobacteriales bacterium
TTTTTCGTTGTTGGTTGTTCGTTCTTGGAACAAATCGATTATCTGAATGCTACACCCGAGGCAAAGCCTCGGGGAATTCTATAGATTAAACAAAAGGCGCGTCCATCGGCAAAACTTTGACCTTCCGCTTTTCTATATTGTAACTATCGCTATTCGAAAGTACATGAACTACCAAATTGGTCATGGTCATGGGTGTACCTTCCCGCAATATTTTTTCGTTGTTATGGGTAAGGTTTTGGGCATCGAAAACAATGACCATTCCTGAACCAATTACCTTGAATTCGTTTCCGTTTTTAATGATGAGCCCTGTATCTTCGGCCAATCCGATTCCCAAAAGGTTTGGAAATTTTGCAACAGCCTCCGATAGTCGTCCAAAACGTCCTCTTTGAATGAAGTGGGTATCAATGGTCAGTTCAGGAATCAAGCCCAACCCTTTGTGAATATTTACAGCCCCTTTAACAAAAGCCTCAGTACTACTACCTCCAGCAATCATCTCTGTAGCCATTGCCATTGCCCCAGCACTGGTTCCGGCGATTACAAAACCTTCCTCATTATGATAGCGGTCAACCAGAATTTTATGTATCGTAGTGTTGGCAATCCTCTCGGTAATCTTCGACTGATTTCCTCCGGAAAACATAATACAATCGGCAGCTTTGACAATATCGATGGTCTCGGACTTTTCGGAATCCTCTTTACTCAAAATGTTTAGGGTACTGATATCACTACATCCTAATTTCTTAAATGCAGCAGTATAATTTGCACCGACTTCGACAGGAATGCTTGATGCCGTCGGAATTACGATGATTTTAGCATCGACACCACCGGCCTCTTGTACCACATGGGCCAAAATACCCTCTTCGATAAACTCCAAGGTGTAAATTTCGTCATTGAAGATGCCTTTGTCTTCGTTCCCCCCGATTGGTATTAAAGTGCCTTTTGACCGCATTTAAATTTTGTTTTTCGAATGCAAAAATACAGCTATTGTTGTAAAAAATAGGTTATATTTAACAGATTACGCTTTTTGTGACAAAACCTGGGAAATTATGAAGATACGAGAGATAAATGCCATGCGAGGGCCAAATTATTGGTCGGTCCGTCGACACAAATTAATTGTCATGGTACTTGACCTAGAGGCCATGGAAGAATTACCAACGAACAAAGTGCCGGGCTTTTCAGAAAGATTGAAGGCAATGTTTCCAAGTATGTATTCCCACCGTTGTTCCGAAGGTTGTGAAGGTGGGTTTTTTATGCGCGTCGATGAAGGTACCTGGATGGGGCATGTCATCGAACATATCGCTTTGGAAATTCAAACTTTGGCCGGCATGGATACCGGCTTTGGTAGAACCCGGGGCTATGGCGAAAAAGGGGTTTACCATGTGGTCTTCTCCTATATCGAGGAAAATGCGGGTCGATATGCGGCCGAAGCCGCTGTGCGCATTTGCGAGGCACTTATTTCCGGCAAAGATTATGATATGGTCGACGATATCCAACGTATGAGAGAACTGCGTGAAGAACAAAGGCTTGGACCAAGTACCGGATCCATTGTCGAGGAAGCTGAAGCTCGTGGAATTCCATGGCTCCGATTGAACAAATATTCACTATGTCAATTAGGGTATGGTGCCAATCAAAAAAGAATACAAGCTACGGTCACTAGCGAAACAAGTAGTATCGGGGTAGAATTGGCTTGTGACAAAGAGGATACAAAATACCTTTTGGAACAAGCCGAAGTCGAAGTACCCCGTGGAGATATCCTCAGCAGGGAAAGTAGTCTGGAAGCTGCATGTAAATATGTTGGCTATCCGCTGGTAATCAAACCAATCGATGGCAACCATGGCCGTGGAATTACCGTTGACATTAATACGTATGAAGAGGCGCTTGAGGGTTTCCGAGCTGCCAAGGAAGTTTCTAGAAGAATCATCGTGGAAAAATATATTACCGGAGAGGATTATCGTCTCTTAGTCGTCAACAATGTTTTTGTGGCAGCTGCCAAGCGCACCCCGGCCCATGTTATCGGCAATGGGAAATCATCCATTGAAGAATTGGTCGCCGAAGTCAACACGGATCCACGTCGTGGTTATGGCCATGAAAAAGAACTGACGGCAATTACCATTAATGATTTGACAAAAATCATCATCTCGGATGCGGGATATTCTGTAGATTCAGTACTTTCCGAAGGGGAACGACTGATTTTAAAAGATACCGCTAATTTGAGTACGGGCGGTACAGCTGAAGATGTTACCGATATCGTACACCCGGCCAATGTCTCCATGACCGAACGTATTTCAAAGATTATCGATCTAGATATCTGCGGAATAGACATAATGACCAGCGATATTTCACTGCCACTTTCCGAAACCGGCGGTGCAGTGCTCGAGGTCAACGCCGGACCTGGATTTCGAATGCATCTGGCACCTACAACAGGCCTGCCAAGAAACGTGGCCGCACCGGTAATCGACAAATTATTTCCGCATCAGGGCGATACCGGTAGAATTCCGATTGTTGCCATTACGGGTACGAACGGGAAGACCACAACCACTCGATTGATCGCCCACATTGCCAAAATGAAAGGTTTTAGGGTAGGTTATACAACTAGTGATGGAGTCTATATCCAAAATCGTCTATTGATGAAAGGCGATTGCACTGGGCCGCAAAGTGCGGAATTCGTACTAAAAGACCCCACTGTAAACTTTGCGGTATTGGAATGTGCCAGAGGTGGTATGCTCAGGGCCGGACTCGGATTTAAGAACTGTGATATCGGAATCGTAACAAATGTGGCGGCAGACCATCTAGGTCTGAAGGGCATTCATACCGTAGAGCAATTGGCCAAGGTCAAAGGCGTTGTACCGGAAACGGTCATGCCCGACGGCTATGCCATTTTAAATGCAGATGATGACCTTGTATATGATATGCGGAAAGGTCTGAGCTGCAATCTTGCCCTGTTTTCCATGGATGAGGAAAATCCAAGAATAAAGGCGTTACAGCGAATTGGCGGAATAACCGCGGTCTATGAAAACGGCTATGTAACCTTATGTCGCGGTACTTGGAAAATGCGTATTATGAAAGCGAAAAACATTCCGTTGACCTATGGTGGCAAGGCCACCTTTATGATCCAAAATATTCTTCCCGCCATAATTGCGGCCAATATAAAAGGAATCAGCATTGAAGATATGAAAGCGGCCTTGGATACCTTTATTCCATCCCCATCTCAAACCCCGGGCAGGCTGAATCTTTTCCAATTCGAAGAATTTCAAGTGCTTCTTGATTATGCTCACAATCCCGCAGGTATGAGGGCACTTCAAAAGTTCATTGAGCAATTGGAAGTTACCCATAAAGTCGGAATAATTGCCGGAATAGGTGATCGCCGGGAAGAGGACAACAATGAAATAGGCAGTATCGCTTCTGAAATGTTCGATGAGATCATCATCCGACAGGACAAGCACCTTCGTGGCAAGACCGAGGAGGAATTGATCGGTATGTTGCAAAAAGGTATAAAGACCTCCAACCAGAGAGTAAAAACAACGGTAATACCATCTGAGGAAGAAGCAATAATCCATGCTGTTAAAAATGCCAAAAAGGGATCTTTGATAGTGCTTTGCAGTGATGTTGTACCTGACGCCTTAGATCTTGTAAAAAAACTCAAGGAAGAGGAAATCAAGGGAGAACCTTCTTTGGTCAAATAATAAATTTGACGCCATCTATTTCTACACCCCGGTTTTCAGGGGGTACAAATTCACTATTCTTGGTATAATTGCGTTATTGGTATTAGGTGAACTTTGCTTCTACCAATTGAACCAATAAAACCATGAAACTTCAGAACCCATTTTTGCTATGCATTTGTTTGGCATTGGTACTTTATTGAAGTAAGAAAAGTGATGGTAATAAACCCAACCCCGAACCTTCAGCATTAAAACACTACAAAATCACTGTAAATCGAGGAGCCTTTCATTACGATAGATTTGAATTGACTTCCGAAAAAATTACGTTTCTTCCCGAGTCAGAATCGAAACATACAGAGATCAAATACAACCAAACTTCTGAAACGAAACTTGACACCAATTCAACCAAGAAATTTTTTAATGAAATAGAGAAAAAAGGTTTTTGGAAATTGAAAGACAATTACAAGGCAGAATCTTCTTGCACAAGTGAACTTAGTATCACTTTGGAAAAAGATGGAAAAACCAAAACTGTAACTTGTGATGATTTTAAACGTGATTGTCCTAATTTGATAAAATATATCGACAAAAAAGTAGTTGAGTTTGAAGGAAATGATCTAAAACGCATTTATCTACCAGGATAAACAACTGGAAATGAGAAAAATAATCGACCTTTTTAGCGTTTTGACACTATTACTTACCTCTTGTAATCTAAACGAGCCTTTAGATTACTGTAACATTGCCGTTACCGTGGGAAATACCAGTCTGGGTTTTTATGAATTCGAATCCCGCTTGGAACGATTGGAATCAGGTATGGAGCCAGATCCTCAAAATTTGGGCGAAACAACAAACATGCGCACGCCCTACAATGAAAGTATTTTGGAAAAACTCAATGGTCTTTTGGGTAATGAAGAATCCGATGCGATAATCAAAGCAGCAATTGCCTATTTAGAATTCGATATCGATTTTACAAAAAACCCTAAAGCCTCTGAAATTTTTAAAGTTGTCGGCGATGCCAAAACATTCGAAGAAGCAAGTGTGGGTTTGGAGCCTCTCGGCCACTATTTAAACAGCATTTATGATGAAAGGGCAGGGCTTTGGACGACGAACTCGTCTTGAGTTTTTCTTTTACCTACGATTTTCACATTTTGCGCCCTAATTTTGTCTTTTTTGAGTACTGTCCGCCTATGGCGGATGCTACTAAAAAAAGCCTTCATTAGAACACAAAAGCCGAAAATCTCGGTTCCAATTCGACCTATGATTTTGAGGTAACCCAGTATGCTAAGAAAAATGATGTCGAAATGAAAGTTTATGGGTCAGGAGCTCCCATAGAATAATAGTAATGGAATTATTTAAAATGACACAGGGCCTAAAATACATTTCGAATATCTTGAGGACATTTTTGTCCCTTGTGTTTTTGGTGCCGCTACAATTTTCATTGGCCCAAGAAACGCAATCGGATTCTTTGAATCAAACTTCTGAACAAGATGACAAGATCTGGTTCTCCACCATTCCGAATACAAAACAAAAATCTTTGGAACCTTATTATAAGGCCTTAAAGAGTGCCACCTATGGACCGCAACGCTTCTCAGTAATCGACCAGGTCGCTGCCTACCATATGGATCAAGCAAATACTGATTCCATATTGTATTATGGAAATCTCTATCAAAAAGAACTTGAGCTTTGGGATAAATTGGAAAGTGAAAAAAAAATACATTATTCCAGGGCATATTATATTCTAGGGGTTGGAAACAGGTACAATGGCTTGTTGGATAACAGCATTAAATGGCACATCAGCGGTATTACCAATGGCGAAGAAGGAAACGGTTCAGAAGGGGTATATAGGAACAAAATAGGTCTGGCAAAAATCTACATTCTGAAAAACCAGCAAGATAAAGCCATTTCAGTTTTGGAAGAAGGATTATCAGCTTATGAGGATGAGTTGCCGGCAATAACGAATGACGCGCTTATTTGTTTAGGAGATGCCAATTTCAATCTAAATGAATACTCAGAAGCTAAATCTTATTATGAAAAGGCTTTTGAAGGAGCCAAAAAAATCGGAGACCTAACGCAGGAATTGGAGGTCAATCTAAAATTAGGGCGGCTGGCAGAAGCCGAAGGTGATTATAATCAGGCTTTCAATCTTTTCAATGAGACTAGGGAAAAAGGACTTGCTGCGGGCATTACCGTATTTTATTTTGAAGGAACCATAAGAGTGGCCGATCTTTTCTACAAAGAAAAAAATTACGAGGCGGCCACAGCGGCCCTCTCCATAGCCTACGTAAATGCCATTGAACGGGGAAACCTAAACTATCAAAAAGAGGTTTTAGACATTCAAAGAAGAACTTTTGCCGCTACGGGAGACTACCAAAATGCATACGCCGTAATGACTCAATTAGACGGAGTAACCTCACAGATTCGTGCCCAGCAGCAGCAACGCATAAATAAAGAGCTTGAAGTTCAATACGAAACCTTGCAAAAAGAAAAGGCGATCACTTCATTGGAAGAAGATCAAATTCTCAAAGCTGCGGAACTCGAACGACAAAAGACAATCAAGAATGCCTTCTTGATAGGGTTCCTCATAATTCTGATTCCGATTTTAGGCCTACTATATGTTTATTACCAAAAGATCCAGACTCAAAGTGAACTGACAAAAAAGCAAAAGGAAATCAACGAACAAAAGGTGACTACCCTAAAGCAAGAACAAGAACTAAACCTTATCAAGGCCTCCATTGAAGGTCAGGATGAAGAGCGAAAACGAATCGCCCAAGAGCTCCATGATAGTATTGGCGGTAATCTAGCCGGTATAAAATTGCAAATGGCGAGCTTGAACGGAGATTCAAAAAAGTACAAGGGAATTACCGACCAGTTGGATAAAACCTATCAATTGGTGCGCGATATATCCCATACCTTGATTCCAAGAAAGTTCAAACAAAATGCCTTTACCGATTTGATTCTCGAATATGCCGGGTCCATTTCAAGTACGGGGGAGTTGGAAGTTGGATTCCATCCCCATCCCGAAGAAGCGATCAACAAAGTTGATGAAAAGATTCAAATGGAGCTTTTCAAGATTATCCAAGAGTTGATGACCAACACCTTGAAACATGCCGAAGCTAAAAAAGTCGATGTTCATTTAAGTCTTATCGATGATGAACTATCACTTTTGTTCGAGGATGATGGACAAGGATTTGATGTAGGGAAAAATACCGATGGCATCGGTTTTAAGAATGTAAAAAATCGGATAAAAGAACTTTCCGGAAGCTTTCATATCGATTCGGCAGGAAATAGAGGAACTATAGTTTCCTTGGAAATTCCCATTAAAACAAAAAACAATGAAGTATAACCTGATTATTGCAGACGATCATAAAATGTTTATCGATGGATTGCTAAGCATACTGAAAGATGCTCCGGAGTTCTCGGTAACGACAACATTCAAAAATGGTGCTCAAGTAATAAAATATTTGGACATCAACGGAGTGGACGATCTACATCTACTCATTACCGATTTGACCATGCCCGAAATGGACGGAATAGAGCTCAATAAAATGGTAAAGGAAAAATATCCGACCCTAAAAACATTGGTAGTCAGCATGCATATCGATGGGGAAATGACCGATAAGTTAATTCGTAACAATGTAGACGGATATGTACCTAAAAACGCCGAAAAAGAAGAGTTGTTAAATGCGATGCGCACTATAGCAGGTGGAGAAAAATATTTTTCCACAGAAATCAAAAGAGCCTATACCGATGCCATGTTCGAGAACAAAAAACAGGAAGAAATCAACCTGACCGCTCGTGAAAAGGAAGTCTTGAAATTAATCGCGGAAGAAAATACCACTCAAGAAATCGCTGATACGCTCTTTTTGAGCAAGCATACCATAGAAAGTTATCGTAAAAACCTGATTTCAAAACTTCAAGTCAAAAACTTGGCGGGGCTAACGAAACAGGCAATAAAAAGGGGCCTGTTAGATTCTTAACTATCGATTTCTAAACTACTTTTTCTTCAATAACATACCCAAATGGTTCTTCTTGGATGGCCAAAAATACGGCTTTGACCCTCTTCAAAATTAGCTCTATTGTCGTCTAAAGTAACTTTCAAAAATTTCCAAAACCTGAAAACCCGCAATAATCAGTACTTTGGTAGAACCTATTAATTTACTGATGAGCGCACTTGCAAAATACTGGTTTTTAGGAGGTTTTGATTTTTTTAAAAAATTAGGAATGCCCACAATGATGCGCATGTGCGAAATACTTGAAATGGAAAATATCAACAAGGGTATGCCCATAGAAATTAGTAAGAGGGGTAAAGAATCCTCGGGGCAAGCCCACGAGGCATTAAAATCCCAAATCCCAAGCACCAAATTCCAATTCGTGCAAAAGAGGATTTGTGAAAATGCCGTAGGCATGGCAGGCGGGTCCGTGCCCGAACATCACGGAAAATGAAACGGGGCAAGCCTCGGGGGTATTAAACCCAAAGAGATTAAATGTCAAGGGTTTGTGTTCTTAAGAAGGGTATCATTTAGGAAGATTTTTTTGAGATATTATTGTAGTATTTCACTAATTCAATTATTCCCCCAGAATCCGAACATAGAAAATGCCGCTAAAATTTATTCAACGGCATTTTTTGTACTCTAGTGTAAAGATTGCTAAATACCCAAACTAATTTTGCGCTCTTTTTCCTTTCTGCTTCGTTAGAATTTTTAACCGTAGCTATGGCTATGCTTAAAAATTATGTCTTGCATAAAGAAAAAATAACATCAAAACTTTAGTTCGCCTATTTAGCAATCTTCACACTAGTTTGTCAAAAATAGGCTTACTACTGAAAGTGTCTAACGAGCTTTATCGAAGAGTGTACCCACATATTAAGGTCTAATTTGTTGGAAGACTTCTCATGTTGTGATTTCGTAATATTAGTCCAACAAGATTTTCATCATTTCTTCTGCGCTGATCCTTCCGATAAGTTTGATTTTATCACGTGGTGTTTCGTCACCGATTTCATAGGTAATTCCAACAGCCTTATGTGCTTTCAGAAACCAACCTTTTGAAACTGGCCTAGTGCTTAGCCCGGGCTTTTCATTGACCGTGTAACCGGGTATGTTTTTTTCGAGCCCTTCGAACCAATCGGTAATGAAATTAGGAAGGGCGGTTTTCTCCCGTTCCGGATTGGTATAAAAAACATCTTCATAGGTTGAATGAAAATCCAGCCCCAGTATGAGTTTGCCTTTGTCTTCTTTTAGCTTTTTAGCGATGTATTGAACAATCTGCCTTATTTCGGGCTGTCTATATCGGCCCCAATCTCTGTTTAAATCGACCCCACCCGCATTATGCCGCCAGTTGCCTAAATCCACGCCATCGGGATTTAGAATCGGGAATGCAAGTACCCGAAACTCGCTTAAGAACTTAGATGAGAGCTCCGTATCATTTAAAATGGTTTGTAGAAACTCTTTAAATGCAAAAAACCCTGTTACCTCGGGAGGGTGATGACGGGTCAGGAGTACGATGACATCTTTGTTCTTGGCCTCTCCTTTGGTAATGTCAAGAACGGGTATGTTTTTTCCTAAAGTGGATTCGCCTACCGATTCCAATGTAACGTAATCGCGTTTTTCCTCAATTAAATTCGTGATCCATTTTTCGGTGTCTTTTGAGCTAACTACTTCTTGGGCGGAAATCCATGTGGTATCCTTATCCAAGTTCATCATCAATAGGGTCTTGCCGTCTTTTTTTAAAATACTGGTAGAATCAATCGCTTTCCACGGGAGCCCTCTTTTTTTTATCTTAGGAGTATAACGGTGGGCATATCCTTCAGGATACTCAAACTGAAAATATACCTGCCTCATATTTGAAGTCCATGTTTTAAAAGAATAGTAGGCACTGTTGTTAATCGGAGTATTCTCTGGTTCGATAAGTACCTTGACCGTACTATCGTTTATTTTTTCAAATCCGTTAAGGCGAGCGCCCATAAACTGGTTGGTAGAAAAAACCCCCATTTCTTCCACAGCGAATATTTTTCTTTCTTGAAGTTGTATGGGTTTTGTGGTGGTGTCTACCGGGTTCGGAAAGCTTATGGCTTTACTGCAACTTACCAGTAGTAAGGATGCAATAACCTTTATTGCTATTCTGAAGTTTGTATTTTTTGGTTGAATTTGATTTTTCAAAACAGTCTCTAAGGTAATAAAAAAACCTAGGGCTTTTTAAAGCCCTAGGTCAATATACTTAACTATTTACCAGTTTGGTAATGTTAGTTCATATCCCAATCCACTCTTTTAAAAAGTAATAGATCATCTCTTGCAGGAGTACTGGAATTAAATAAGTACTCATTTTCTGGATAGAACCATCTTCTAGGAACATCAGACCCAGCTACAGGAGTTAAACTGGGAATACCTGTTCTTCTCCAATCGCTAAAAGCCTCGGGCTGTACAAACAGACCAATATACTTTTGAATCATAATATGGTTCATTGTAAGATTGCCCACACCGGGATCAATAGCAGCTTGAGCAACATAAGTATCATATTCCGCATCTTCTTCAAGACCCACTTCTTCAAACGAAGCTTTAATGCCATTTAGATAAGCGGTATGTTTTTCCGCAGCATCGGTAGATGTTTCGGCAATGATAAATTGCATCTCTCTGTACGTAATTAAATCTTCTCGAAGATCAGCTACTAGATAAGGATGGTCCGCATCAAATGTTTGATCTAATATTGCCAGTCGATCCATGTCATTTAAACCTGTCATGATCGCCCTCATTGTAGGGTGGAATTCAATATCACCTAGCCTTGTATCGTTAAAACCAAACCATCCGGCATCATTACCGGCGCCAGGATATTTATATCCCATATTATCCGCTCTACTTGCAAAAGAAAGCTTGGCTTCAGCTAGTGCATTGGCATTATCGCCTAAATGTAAATAATACCTGGCCAAAATACCATGAGCAGCTAATTTCCATGCATCTATATCACCGCCATATAACACATCGTCAGACCCAGGTGCTATCGACCCTGGAGCAGCATCAAATAATACTAGGGCATCAGTCAGTAATGTTCTTATGGCAGGATAAATTACAGTGGCCTGATCATCATAAGCCGGATTTGAATTTTCATCACCTAAACCTGCTTCTGTATAAGGTATATCACCAAAAACATCAGTAGTCATCATCAAGGCAAATGCTTCTATAGTCTTAGCTAGACCCAAGTAATGATTAAGCCCATCGTCTGAGGCTTTTTGAGATACGGTTCTAAGCTCTACAAACACATTTTCATACATTTGACTCCAAGCAGCATTGGTTCTAACAGGTTGTATGTCATATTTGTTAAAAGATTCCCATTGCCTTTCAACACCTTCCACTTGTTGGACAAACATATTACTAAAAGTAGAATATAGACCGCCTTTTGAATCAATAATAGTTAATTCTATCGCAGGTAATGCTGCGGAAATCGGTACATCAAATGGTTTATTGGGATCTGCATTGTCATCCTCAAAAAATTTATCGCACGATATTGATAACACTGCGACTGTAAATACAATCAGGACGTTTCTAAAATTTATAGTTTTAAATTTCATTTTGTTTTTTATTAAAAGTTAAACCCAATTTTGAACATATAGGACTTTGTACCCGGCATATTAAAGTAGTCGAAACCTTGACCGTTTCCATTACCGGTTAAACTTGTTTCAGGATCTACACCGTTATAATCTGTGTCGATCCATAGATTTCTACCCGTAAAAGTAACATTAGCACCTTCTATTAGAGGAATGTTCTTGAACAGTTCTTTTGAAAAGTTATAAGAAGAAAGAGATAATTCTCTTAACCTCAACCACCCTCCGTCATCTACAAATTGTTCACCAACTGATCCAAAACCACCCACGGCAGATGTCCAATAACTTCTATCCCTAACAATTGGTATATTGTTTGGAGAGCCATCTGGTAAGACCCCAGCTAATACTATAGGAGTTTCTTCCCTAGTCTCAGCTGTAAGTTCCGATCGGCCAAAAAACGATAATGCCCAAGCAGTACCGTTC
>QIJL01000649.1 GCA_003232435.1 Flavobacteriales bacterium
TGTATGGCCATTTCGTGCGTGACCGATGCGGTACGAGGTGAAGGGAGGCTTATCGAAATCGCATACACGATATAGCAATACATGATGGCGAAAGTTGGCGAGACCTTGTTGGCAAAGTCTAGCATAGTGCCCTGTAAACGGGCATGGGCAAGAATTCCGAAAATCGGAATAAGTACTGCCGATAGGCAAAACCCCAATGTGACCAACCACCAGAGTCCGCCTGATTTGAATCCTAATAACGGAGGCAGAATAAGGTTGCCCGCCCCAAAGAATAAAGAAAAGAGGGCAAATGCAACGACAAGTGTTTCTTTGGTTTTGTTCATGGCCGGAATTCGGATGAAAAGATAGCTATTTCAAAACAGTCTCTAAAAGCTGAAGATTTTGAATGAAGATCGCCACTGACCGAACGAAATATCAAATTTTTACCGACCAAAGCGCAAGATCCACCAGATCGATTTTCCAGCCCATGGGCAAAATGCTTTTTATTGGATTATTATATCGTCGAAAACGAACAGTTTATCGAATAAGATGTCGTTCATCGAAAATGCTGCAATATTGAGGGACAAGAGCCAATAAAAGGATGATTAGCTGCGTTCTTTTAAAAGTTATTTGAAACCGCAAGGCGAAACGATTAAAAGTGATTTGTTCAGTATCCCCCAAAGTGCTGTACAAGTAACAACAAAAACCTACTTAAGCATGAAGAAGTTATTTTGCAGTCTTTTTGGACACCACTACTCAGTCTCCAAAAAAGTTACGCTGCACATCAAAGAGTACAAATGCGTTCATTGTGGACGAGAAGTCACTACCGATGTAAGCGGAAATCTCTCTGACCTTACTCCCGAGCTTCAAGATATCAACCATACTCTAGAAAGTATTTATAGAAAAAGACATCAGGCTGCACATCAGGTAGCCTAGTGCTGAAACAAGTTCAGCAGAGCTTATGCTTTGGCAAAACGAGTTTCCACAAACAGTTTAACGGGAATTCAAGATTTATTCCTGGAAATTAAAGTAAGCGCCCTTCTACTTGACCGTCGTTCGCCCCACAACCGTCATATTGGGAAATGCCCTTGATTTTCGGGAATATTTTTTTAAGACAAAAAAGACCTCGCAATTCGCGAGGTCTTTTTATTTAATCAGCGGTTTTCTCGATATGGGAGATAATACTACCCGTTATTTCATTGATCTTCGAATCTGGTAGGTCATGTCCCATATTTTCTATCCACAAACTGTTGGCGTTGGGAATGGTCGCAACCAGTTTTTTTCCATGGACAATTGGCATAACGGGATCATGTTCGCCATGAATAATCAACGTAGGAATATTTGATTTTTTAAGTCTTTTGAGCCGAGGCTCTGAATTCAACATTGCTTGATAATGATGTCTGGCCGCCATCAAATTATAGCCTTCCCTCATTTTAAGATTGTAAGTTGCCACTTTGGCCATGGTCTCTAAATCAATGTCACCGGTCGCCTGGCCCATCAATATTCTTTTTTGAACGATTTGCCGTTTTATCTGCCCTTTTTTGCTCCCGAAAAGACCATGATTCAGCACGGCACTGATCATTTTGGGCATTACTTCATTTGACATTGGGGGCAATTCTGGATCTAGAACGTTGCCCGAAGACATAATCGAAGTAAGCGAAGCTGTTCTTTCAGGATGTTCAATGGCGATTATTTGAGCGATCATTCCACCCATTGAAACACCTACAATATGGGATTCTTTAATACCTAGGGTATCCAATATTGCGATCACATCTTCCGCCATATCGGAAAGGGAATAGGCCCTTTTCTTTTTCCATTTTTCTTCGGATGTTGAAAGGCCGGTGCCCCGATGATCATATCGAATTACCTGATATCCGGCATCCGTAAAATTTGAAATAAAACTTGGAGGCCAGCTCAAAGCGTCTTGTCCGTTGCCCATAATGAGCAAGACTTTCCCTTTTATTTCTATATCAGGACTGATTTTTTCAAACCAGATCGAATGGCCATTGTTTTTGGCAAAACCGGTTTCTCCCTTAATGACTTTTGAAACAGGGGCTCTTAAAACTTCTTTTATTGTCTTTTTATCGGTTTTGGAAAGTTTGGGAATTGAAGCGCAAGTGTAGGTCGACAATACTAAAAGGCCCCAGAGCAAGAAAGGCCCTATTTTTTCAGCCGTTCTTGTCAATGATTTTATCTTTCCCAATCGGTTGAATTTTTGACTTTCTATTGTTCTTTCGATAAAAATACAAGATAAATCCGATTGCGAGTAGCGTTCCGACCAAGGATGGCAAAAATTGACTGTATGGGTGATATTGGGGAAATACCGTGCCGACGAAGGCCGCCAAAAGAGCCGTAAAAGCTGCTACCATTTTATAGATATGCTCATAAAGCCAAAGTTTTTTGTATCGCTTTTTCGGAATGAGGTAGCGCAAAAAATCATAGGCGATAATCAAGAATAAAGTCCCGACCGTACTGTAGATAATTACAGGGGCCCATATCATTCCGATAGATTTGAGGTAATAAAGAAAATAGAATCCTGATCCCAAGGTCATCAATGCTACAAGAATGTCAAAGGACTTAGGGGTATTGGATTTGTTCCGTAATACTCGATATCCTGAAAAAGCTTGATACCCGCTTAATAATGTTATGACTAACAAAAAAGTGTTTGCCTTGAACACAAAGACACCTACTAATCCCGTGGCTATTACAATTGCGACCAAGAAAAGGAAAATTTTTCCAGTCTTGCGATGAACTTTCCCTCCTTTGAGAGATGCCATTGCAATGACCGCCATAATCATTGCCAACGAACCTGATAGTACGTGTACCCAAATATTTATTTGATGTGGTATTGTATAGTCGTCCATTGTTCTAAAATTTTGAACAAATCTATGGGAAGTATCTATTTTATGCGACCCATCCTATGGGCTGAACCCTATTGTCCTTGGTTTTTTTTGAACTCGGAAGGTGTAGTTCCGCAGAACTTTTTAAAATATCGATTGAAGGAAGATTTTGACTTGAAACCGCAATCATAGGCGATTCCTAAAAGTGAAAGACGATCATGGTCGGATGATAAAAGCATTTTTTTCGCTTCTTCTATGCGATATTGGTTCACGAAATCGTAGAAGTTCATTTTAAAGTGTTGGTTGATGATTTGTGAGAGGTGAGAGGTCGTCTGACCACATTGTTCAGCTAGGAGATTCAAAGTGAGCTCCTCATCAAGAAAAGGTTTCGCGGTCCGCATAACTTCCTCAATTTGGTCTGCGGCCTCGACTATTTTCTCCGCTGTTAATCCAGATTTGACATATGCCTTTGAATTACTTTGGTGTTTTTCTGGTTGTATGTCAGAAAAAACAGTGGTCTGCTTGAATCCGTAGAAACCAAAGGCAACGAGAAAAATGCTCAATGTTATTCCAACAAACGCAAAGGTGTTTTCCATCGTGAAAAGTTGGAATCGCGTGGTTCCGAAAATGATAAAACTGGCAATGAGAAAAATACCAAAAAAGGAGTACACCAGATAGCGAACCCAATTCAGGTTTATTTTTTCATAGAAAGAGAAAATTTCGGAAATCCTATTATGATGCTTTTTTAGAAGGAACAAATCCCAAATGGAATAGATCAACCCCGAAATGGCCATGGGCACGGCATAGAATTGCATGATAGCCGGGCTGTTTTCAGGAAGACTCAGAAAGCCCTTTGATGCGATCAGTTCAACATTGCCCTTGAACAGCAAAACAATTCCGATATACAGAAAATAAATACTTAGATGTAATAAAACTGTTGCCCGGCTTACCCTTTGCCCGGTCAAGGAAAGAATATAAAGAAACAATAAAGGCGAGCTTATCAGCGGAATTGCAAAACCAATGAGGGCTAGCGGGCCTTGAAGATCAAAAAGATATATGGTAATCTGATAGAATAAAATCTGAAGTAGAATTGCCAAAATAAAAAACAAAAAGAAATAATCTCCCCTAATTTTGTTCTTCTTAAAAAGCAAGAGCAAGAACATCAAGGCGCCAATGCCAATTCCCGCATTTAAAATCAACTCCATAATATTATCTGATAAACAGTATCACAAACTACGGAATTCTGGTTATATGTAATAAATCATTCCGGAGTATCAAAAGAACTCCACCCCTGCGCTGTCAAGGGTATTTTGGTATCCGCTCTGGTGATTAAATGTGACCCTTCTGACGGCTCGGTCATATGGCCGATAACCGTTAAATTCGGATTGCCCTTGATTTTATCGAAATCGTTCTGGTCGATTGTAAATAGCAGCTCATAATCTTCCCCGCCGCTCAATGCGATCATGGTACTGTCCATTTTGAATTCCTCACAAGCGGAAACTACGGTTGGGTCCAACGGAATTTTATCCTCGAACAAATTGCAACCGACAGCACTGTTTTTGCAGAGATGAAGAATTTCCGATGAGAGTCCGTCACTGATATCGATCATCGCCGTCGGCTTGACTTCCAGTTTATCCAAAAGTTCAACAATATCTCTTCGCGCTTCAGGTTTCAACTGCCGTTCAACGATATAGGTATAAGGCTCTAGATCTGGCTGATTGTTAGGGTTGACTTTGAAGACTTCCTTTTCTCGCTCTAAAACCTGAAGGCCCATGTAGGCGCCCCCAAGGTCACCGGTAACGACAAGAAGATCATTAGGTCTGGCTTTATCTCGATAGGTTATTTTTTCTTCTGATGCTTCTCCAAGTGCGGTAATGCTAATGAGCAATCCGGTTAGCGAGGAAGTCGTATCACCTCCGATCAGATCGACCCCGTATGTTTTGCAACCTAAAAGAATTCCTTGGTACAATTCTTCAAGTGCCTCGAGCGGAAAGCGATTCGAAGCCGCGATCGACACCGTGATCTGGGTAGCTGAGGCATTCATGGCATAGACA
>QIJL01000467.1 GCA_003232435.1 Flavobacteriales bacterium
GATGTTCGCCATATTGTGTTGCCCACAAGCGTTCATGCAACCACTGATTTTGATGACCACATCAGGATTACCGATGTATCGCGGATACTCGTCTTTGATCAGCCGCTCCAATTCTTCGGCAATACCCGTACTACTGGAAATTCCTAAATTACAGGTATCCGTGCCGGGGCATGCCGTAATATCCAAAGCTTTATTGTAGCCAATTTCAGTGAAACCCAATTTTTGTAATTCGACATAGAAAAAAGGAATCAGTTCTTCTTTTACATAAGGAATCAAAATGTTCTGTCTTAATGACAAACGGATTTCCCCTGCTGCATAATTCTGTACCACATCGGCCAATAATCTGGCCTTGTCCGTATAGAAATCTCCTAACAAAACTTTGATTCCGATAGCGACAAATCCTTTTTGTTTTTGAGGAACGATATTCGTCGATTTCCATTTTTCGAAAGCCTTGATATCTTTTATTTCGACTTTTTGAATCTCTGTTTTTGCAATTTTAACCGCTGGATACGCTTCTGCATCAACTGCAATCGTTTGATAGGGAATCGCCTTTTGTTCCTCTTCCAAAAGTTCTTTGAACCCCTTAAGACCAATATCCTTCAACAAGAATTTGATCCTAGCTTTGGCCCTGCTTTTTCTTTCGCCATAGCGATCAAAAACACGAACCACACCATCCATTAAAGGAATTATTTTATCCGAAGAAAGAAATTCAAAAAGTACATCGGCATGTCGAGGCTGGGATCCCAATCCGCCACCGAGCATCACTTTGAATCCTCGTACACCGTCCTGTATTTTGGCGATAAAACCAAGGTCGTGCATATAGGATAAACCTGTATCAGCGTCACTTGCAGAAAAGGAAACCTTGAACTTACGCCCCATTTCTTGACTGATCGGATTCCGCAGGAAGTATTTAAACAAAGCTTCGGCGTAGGGAGAAACATCGAAAGGTTCATCCACATCAATGCCCGCGGTTTCGCTAGCCGTTACATTGCGAACTGTATTTCCACAGGCCTCACGAAGGGTAACTTCATCTTTCTCCAACTGCGCCCAAAGCTCGGGAGTTCTGTCCAAATCAACATAATGGATTTGAATATCCTGTCGTGTTGTAATATGCAAGCGCCCTGTGGAATATTCATCTGAGACATCACAAATTCGATGCAACTGCCTAGAAGAAACTTTTCCATAGGGTAACTTGATACGAATCATCTGAACACCTTGCTGTCGCTGACCATAAACACCACGGGCCAAGCGAAGGCTTCGGAATTTTTCCTCGTCCAATTTCCCGTTATGAAACTCGTTTATCTTTCGCTCTAACTCGAGAATGTCTTTCTCTACTACCGGATTCTCTATTTCTGTTCTAAAACTTTGCATTGCTATTGTAAATGAATTCCACACTCCCTAGCCTCAAGGGCTTTAACGGGGTCGTAGTAATTCGTGTTTTTAGGTAGATGGTTTTGTTTCAGGTATTTATCCAAATCTTCGTCGGACCAATAGTAAAACGGACTTACTTTTAGAATTCCATCTTTACTTAAACTTAAGATGTCCTTAGAATCTCTGTACTCCGTTTTCCGTACTCTGATGTTGGTAAACCAAATATCTGGCGAATGTTCTTTCAACGCTCTTCTAAATGGCTCAAGTTTTACAATCTCTGTAAACTCTTTATGCCCAGGTTCTTCCACCCTAGGAAAGCCAAGTCTATGCTCGATGAATGCTTTTGTTTGTAACGGAACATAAGTGTTGAGGTTGAGATTAAACCTGCTCAACAAATAATCAGCATGAATGTAGGTTTCAGGCAGATTATAACCCGTATCGCAATATATTACATCGATATCAGGGTCTTTTCTACTAAACGTGCTGAGCAATACCGCCGAATACTTTCCGAAACTGGTGGTAACAATTCTTTTTTCTGACAATTTAAGTGCCCAATCAATTATCTCGTCAGGCTCTTTATGTCTAAATAGGTTATTGTAGTACTCTAAATCAATGCCAATTTTCATAATTTATATTTCCTATGGATTTAATAGGATATGCAAAAATATAATTAATTCCATAACTAAGATGTAAAGAATAAGGTTTTATTTCTTTTAGCCTATAGATTTAATAGATTATTAACAAAAAGCCAGTGAAAATGCGAATGATTGAGTATTTGGAGGAAGATTTTCAGGAATATGAAATTTAAAAAAGATTCCGCCGAAGTATTTCCTGAGCATTTCAACTTCGCTCAATATAAGCTTAGCCGAAGGGCAGGAATGACGAAAAGCTAATTAACCAAATCGGCCAAAGTATTGTTGCGATATACTCCTAAATTTGCATCTCTTACCTTGAGCATCAACTTATTTACCGAGCAGGTCTTTTCATCTGGGCAATCATCGCATTTTTCATAAAAGTTCAGGCTCACACAAGGCACCATGGCAATAGGACCTTCAAGAATGCGCATCACATCGGTCATTAAGATTTCCTTAGGGTCTTTTATCAGATAATACCCCCCACCCTTTCCTTTTTTGGATCCGAGGAATCCAGTTTTTCTAAGGGATAATAGAATACTTTCCAAGAATTTTTGTGAAATGTTCTCGTGTTTGGCTATTTCGGCAATCTGTACGGGTTTATTATCTTTTTGAGAAGCCAAGTACGTCAAGGCCTTTAAACCGTATTTTGTCTTTTTGGAGAGCATGGGGCTAAGATAGGGAAATTTGTGTTTTTGCAGAGTTTTAGACCTGTCAGGTTTTGGAAACCTGACAGGTCTAACGGCAAGCTAGTACCCCAACGCCTGGCCAATATCCCCTAAAATATCATCGATATGCTCCAAGCCTACCGAAACGCGTACCATGCCATCGGCAATACCCGTTTCCGCTCTTTCTTCGGAAGATAATTTGCTGTGTGTCGTAGATGCGGGATGCGTAACGATACTCCTCGAATCTCCCAAATTTGCAGACAACGATAAAAGTTTAATGGAATCAAAAAACTTTTGACCCGCTTCCAGTCCTCCTTTGACTTCAAATGCCACAACACAGCCACCAGCTTTCATTTGCTTCTTAGCGATTTCATATTTTGGGTGCGATTTTAAAAAGGGGTATTTCACCCAATTTACTTTTTCATGTCCCTCCAGGAAGTTAGCCAACTTTAATGCATTTTCACAGTGCCTGTCAACACGAACAGCCAAAGTCTCCAAACTTTTAGAAAGCACCCAGGCATTAAAGGGTGAAAGTGTAGGCCCCGTAATCCTGGAGAAGCGATATATTTTATCAATTAAATCTTTGCTGCCAACTGTTATTCCCGCCAATACCCTTCCTTGCCCGTCCATTAATTTGGTGCCAGAATGTATGACCAAGTCTGCACCAAATTTAATGGGCTGCTGTAAATAAGGTGACGCAAAACAATTGTCTATAATCAAAATGAGGTTATGTTTTTTAGCAATTTTACCCAATTCTTCCAAATCAAGTATATCAACCCCTGGATTCGTTGGGGATTCCGCATAAATTATTTTTGTATTCCGTTGTATAAGTTTTTCGATCGAATCAAGTTCATCGATTTTAAAATAGGAATGTGAAATATTCCATTTTGGAAAAATTTTATTGAACATGCCGTGCGTTGCACCAAAAATACTCCTGGCGGAAAGAACATGGTCTCCGCTGTTGAGTAGCGCGGCAAAAGTCGAGAATACCGCGGCCATTCCCGATGCAAATGCAAAGCCGTCTTCGGCGCCTTCCATTTGGCATACTTTTTCGATAAACTCTGAGGAGTTGGGATTGGAATAGCGCGAATAAACATTCCGGTCTTTTTCCTCTGCAAAAGAAGCTCGCATATCTTCTGCATCCTCAAAGACAAAACTTGAAGTTAGGTATATCGGGCTGGAATGCTCCAGGAATTGTGAGCGTTCCAATTGTGTTCTAATGGCGTTGGTTTCGAATTTTTTTTTCATTCTTTAGCTTAATAAGTTACCGTCTAAAGGGTCATGTGCCGATGGAAATCGGTGGCTGAGCGAAGCTGAAGCTTACGCTTGTTCCTTAAAATACTTATAATGTGCTTTATTCTTACACTCGGCCAAGCCAGATAGATCCCCTAGTCGCCCTTCAATTAATGCCTGCCTCTTTTCCCTTCTCCATCCTTGTACTTGTTTCTCTTTATAGAATGCTTTGGCTATACTGCCATATTCTTCGACATATACCAAGATTGCTGGAAGTCTCTTCTTGGGGTGATGAGCTCCTTTGCCCTCTTGATGCTGAGCTACCCGAACTTCCAAGTCAACAGTACTTTCTGCATAATAGCTTCCATCAGAACATTCCTGAATGTACATATATCCTTCCATTTTGCAACTTTCTTAGGCTTCGACTACGCTCAGCCACCCCTACTCGATAAAATTTTCAGGCCGCCAAACTCAGAACTTACCAGTGGCCGAGCATAGCCGGGGTTGCCGGTGGCTGAGCGTAGCCGAAGCCCCGGGGCCAAAGTCATCCTTTTTCAGCAATCCTTAAAATATCCCCGAAAACTCCTCTGGCAGTAACTGCGGCCCCAGCTCCCGCACCTTGAATAACCAAGGGATTCTCCCCATACGATTCAGTATAAATCTCAATAATCGAATCTGAGCCCTTAACCTGACCCAAGGCACTTTCTTTGGGTACCGAAATCAATTTTACATCCAGAATGCCTTTTTCCTTTTGGAGATTGCCATGCAAGTCCCCTACATAGCGTAGTACGTGCCCTGGCTTCTGATTCTTTTTTATTTCATTGAATTTATCATCAAGTAAGCCAAGGTTTTTCAAGAAAAAATCAACCTTGCCTTTTCGCAATGCAGTCGGTATCAAGTTCTGTATTTTGATATCGGAGAATTCATTGCTCAATTCCAATTCGCGAGCCAAAATCAATAATTTTC
>QIJL01000095.1 GCA_003232435.1 Flavobacteriales bacterium
TGTATTCAAAATAAGAAATGCTTTTTAGCAAAATGTCGATAGTCTTCGATTTGTGATAGATCTTTTCTGCATAAAGGCATTTTGTGAGATAATAAAAAACAAAAGGGGAGTGCACCCCGTGTTGATTAGTGGAGGTTTGAAGGAATTTTAGACGTTGAAGTACTCTATACAAACGCAATTCAATTTTAGGGTTCCGGTTTTGTTTTGAAGTCCTCCCCTGCGAAAGGGAAGTGCCGATAGGCGGAGGGGTTTTCATAAGTTGGCCAAAACTATGATTTAACTTTTCAGTTTCTAAGTTGACCACCCCGGCTGTCGCCACCCCTCCTTAAAAAAGGAGGGGACCCATAAATTTCACTTTATATCTTAGTTTTACTCTATAATCGCCGACAACTCAAACCAGCGTTCGGTTTTTCGGTCAATTGAATCAATTACTTGTTTCAGCTGCATCGATAGCGTATCTATTTCTTCCACGTCTAGAGAATCGGTCGCAAAACGATGTTGAATCTTTTCTTTTTGCCTTTCAAGTTGCTGGATCTCTTTTTCCAGTTTACCGTATTCTTTCTGTTGGGTGTACGTCGCTTTTCCAAGATTTTTTTGTTTTGGCTTCTTGTTTATCGGCTTCCTTTTTCGCTCTGACAGCCAGTACCTGACTGTCTTCATACTCGCGATAATCGGAGTAGTTTCCTGGGAAATCAAGAATTTCACCTTCTCCTTTGAATATGAAAAGGTGGTCGACGATCTTATCCATAAAATACCTGTCGTGCGATACCGCGATGAGGCATCCTGGAAAATCCAACAAGAAATTTTCGAGTATGTTCAGGGTAACGATATCAAGGTCGTTCGTCGGTTCATCCAATATCAAGAAATTCGGATTTTGGATCAACACCGTACAGAGATACAACCGTTTTCTTTCCCCTCCGCTTAATTTGGCAACGAAGTCGTATTGCTTTTTTCGATCAAAAAGAAAACGCTCCAGCAATTGCTGGGCCGATATCTGTCTCCCTTTTTTCAACGGAATGAAATCACCGAATTCACGAATTACGTCAATTACCTTTTGACCTTCTTTAATCTGGATTCCGTCTTGTGTATAGTATCCGAATTTTAGTGTGTCACCCGTTACAATTTTACCGGCGTCGGGTTTGTCGTTGCCCGTAATTAAATTCAGAAAAGTTGATTTTCCCGTTCCGTTTTTCCCGATGATCCCTAAACGATCTCCTCTTTGAAAATTGTAATCGAACTTGTCAAGGATAGTCTTCCCAGGGTATGATTTTGAAATCTTGTGGAGTTCCAAAATCTTATTGCCCATTCGGTCCATATTGATTTCCAATTGTACCTCATGATCGTTGCGGCGCTTGTGTGCCCTCTCTTTGATTTCCGAAAAGTCTGATATACGCGATTTCGATTTGGTAGTTCGCGCTTTGGGTTGTCGACGCATCCATTCCAATTCTTTTTTAAAGAGACGTTTCGATTTATGTAGTTCAACATCTTCCTGCTCGATCCGCGCATCTTTCTTTTCGAGATAGTAAGTGTAATTTCCTTTATAAGCATATAGTTGCCTGTTATCAAGTTCTATGATCTCGTTGCAGACCCGTTCCAGAAAATAACGGTCGTGAGTGACCATAAATAAAGTCAGGTTTTCTTTCGCGAAATATTCTTCGAGCCATTCGATCATTTCGAGATCAAGATGGTTGGTAGGTTCATCTAAAATCAACAAATCGGGTTTGTTGATCAGGGCATTGGCCAGAGCGAGTCTTTTTTTCTGCCCTCCTGATAGCTTTCCTACTTTAGCAGTTAGATCGTCTAGTTTCAGTTTAAAAAGTATCTGCTTGTAAAGAGTTTCGAAATCCCAAGCATGATAGCGTTCCATATCCTCAAAGGCCTCTTGATAGGCTTCCTCTTTCTCTGGGTTTTTCAGGGCCATCTCGTAGCGTTCAATGACCTTTAAAACTTCGTTGTCGGAGGCGAAAATTGTCTGCTCGACCGTTAGATCGTAATCAAGGTCGGGCTCTTGCTGCAAAAAGGAAATTCGAATATCTTTTCGAAAATTCACTTGCCCTGAATCTGCGGTATCGTGGCTAGCTAATATGTTCAGTATCGAAGTTTTACCGGTACCGTTTTTCGCGATTAGGGCGATTTTCTGGCCCTTATTGATTCCGAATGACAGGTCTTGAAACAAGACCAGTTCGCCGTACGATTTTGAAATACCCTCTATCGTGGCAAGATTCATTTAGCAAATAGTTTTGAAGAAATTCTGTGGTATAGAAACAAATAACGTGTAATCAAAAGCAACAAAAAGGGAATGATCAAAACTGAAAATGACTGAACTTTAAAAGCCCATAAAATGACAGTGATAACAATTAATAGCAAGAGGAGTATGATATATTTTGAAATCCATCGCGGCGGTTTTTTTTTGAGCAAATAGAAAGCGACGATAGTATTCAATGGAAATACCCAAAGTATGTTGAAGTTCATGACCGTCCAAACATGGTCGGTTAAAAACCATAGATAAAAAATGAGCAGGCCGTGCAGCCCAATTATAAAAAATAATATAAAATCAAACCACCGACTTCTTTTACCATGTTTAAAATCGCGATATGTTATAAAGAGTGTAACAATAAAAAGTAAAGCAAACCAAAATAAGGGCGACAGGAAAAAGTTGCTTTTACCGCCTTTTTCAACCGCTATCAAAATCGGGGCCTCATTGAAACTCAAGGGTTTCGAACCCAACTGGGCACTTGCCAGTTGATCGCTTACGTAGAATGGCAAGAACATATGTTCTTGAGGGGTTGCCTCTCGGTCAATGACCGAGCCCAGAGCAAGGTCTATGCCAAATTGCCCCCAAGAATTGGTCTTTAAGTTATGTCGCATGAGTTCCCTAAACGTATAGGTCGTGTCGATATAGTCTTTATCAAAAATAAGTTTGTCGGCAAAGACTTTTTTTTGAACGTCCCATATTTTTGTTGCACAATTGTTGAGAAGATAGTCATATTTATAGGCCCTGTTTTCAGGCCGGGCATTGTTTTCTAAAAACCGGAACAGCTCGTTTCGCTGTTCTTCATCAAGATCCAATATTTGTTCTTTGACCCATCGATTTTCGAGCTTGTAATCATCAATAAAATCGAAAAAACGGTTTCGGGCCAACAGGTAATTCATTCGACCCTGAGAAAACTCAAAATAGAATTTTAGTCCTTTGGCATCAAAAACCCCATAATTATACACGACGTCTATACCTTGACCATCGTCTTGAACTCGAAAGGCGCTATGCCCGAAAGCAGAATATAATTCTTCTCCCGGACCACAGGTAAGTAAGCTTATTTTCGAGGAAGGTGAAAGGTATAACTGTTGTGAGGAGGCCATTGCCCCTAAAAACATTAAAAAAACTAGAAGAAAACCTTTCCGCATTGGTGATGTGTATGGTGTAGGGCACAAATATCCGAATAAAATATCGCACAAAGCAAAAGCAATTGAATTTGTATTATTTTTACCAAAATCGACCAAAAATGAAAAGGCATATTCCCAACTTTATTACGTTGCTAAATGTTTTCTGCGGATGTATCGCAAGCGTTTTTGCTGTGATGAACCGGCTAGAAATTGCTGCTATTTTTGTTTTTCTAGGGATTTTCTTCGATTTTTTTGATGGACTGGCTGCCAGACTTTTAGATATAAGAAGTGAACTGGGCGTGCAGTTGGATTCCCTTGCCGATATGATTACAAGCGGGCTTGTGCCCGGTATTGTAATGTTCCGGTTATTGAATATGTCTACTACCGGAGGATGGAACAGAACTTTCTCGGCGACAGGTCAAGAAACAACTCTTTGGGGAGATTTAGATTTGGGTAATCCTGTACCCTATTTAGGTTTTTTGATTACTATGGCCTCAGCCTACCGACTTGCCAAATTCAATATCGACGAAAATCAACAAGACAGTTTTATCGGCCTTCCGACTCCCGCAAACACGTTATTGATTATTTCATTGCCCTTGATAATGATCTATCACCGGAATGATTTCTTAAATGAAATAATCTTGAATCAATGGTTTCTGATCGGTTTGGCCATTCTGAGTTGTTATTTGCTGAATTCTAAAATAGAATTGTTCGCCCTGAAATTCAAAAACTGGAGTTTCAAGGATAATGCGCAGCGCTATATTTTCATAATAATTAGCCTTGTGCTGATATTAACTATGAAATTCATTGCAATACCTTTGATTATAATTTTCTATGTGTTGAGTTCGATTGTAACGAATATTCAATCAAAAAGAACTAATTGATTACAAAATACAATAAGGGAATTACTCTTTAGCACCGAAAAAGTACCGTTGGTGCCATCTGCCCTGCTCCATACCCCAACCAGTGTCACAATGGAATTAGGTGCCGTAAGATTCATGATAGTTCCGTCGCAACTAATCTTCCCCTTTAGCTTCGAAGTTCTTGTCTACGACCTTCCAAGTGCCCCTTAAGGTACGGTGGAGGCCCGTTGAACTTGTGGTGGAAATCGGCATCTTTTACGAGCGTCATGGTGATGTCTTCTTTACCTAGATCTCCGTCCATTTCGCCTTCCCATTTTCCAAGGAGTGTGGCTTCGATGGTTCCATCGTTTCCGTCAACCTGTACAGCGTCTATCTTTTAATCCTCGGAACAATTCGTCACGATTAACAATGTTATGAGAAAAATTGATTTGAAATATTTAATTACACTGTTGTCCGGTAAAAGACACAAGACCGCTTCGCTGTTAGAATAAAGAACAAAGACTCTCCAAAGGCGGGCAGGTGCGAATGTAACCAACTGATAACCTGCCTAGTAGTGATATGTAAATTTTGTGTGTAACTGTTCAGCCGAAGTGCTTTCTCCCCCCTTTGTCATTCCGAACCTGCCTGCCGGCAGGCGAAGTGAGGAATCCCTTGGGCGTGTTGACACTCCCTTTCACCTGTATTGAGCTGCAAACAGGGGCTTTCTTGCCAATACCGGCATCAGCCATCAATTCCAAAACGGGACCCGAACAAGCATACCTGCCTGTTTTGGCAGGCAAGTGCCTCGGAATGACAAGAGAGGGGCTGAACAGTTACGTTTTTTTTAATACAATCGTCTATAAGTAACTGTGAAAAATAAAGTTAGACAATTTGGCAGGCCCACACAAGATTTTTATGACCCAGGGAGAGTGCCAGGCTATACGTTCATTGACATTCATGCTCATACATAAGCTGATTTTAAAGTATAAATCGACTAAAATAATCAGGGCAAACGCATCATAAATTGAGTATTTTCAAGAGGTATTGGTTGCTCCATGCTGCTTTAAGCCTTCTACTCTTGACTCCTATTTTA
>QIJL01000140.1 GCA_003232435.1 Flavobacteriales bacterium
CTGTGACTTGCGTTCCCCTCTCTCCCCGTGTAAGACTCACATGTTGTTGTAGAAGAAGCTTTTGACCAACTAGACTTTCAAGTGAATTTCCTGTCAGATGAATGTGTGTCTCCTGCAGCCCCCGAACCAGGCGATTCGACTTCTGGTTATAGGGGGTTCAGGAGATTATCTTTTGCGGATTTCTTTGGCTTCTTCGGGCTATCCTTGGAAGAAGAAGAGAAAGAAGGAGGAAGGAAACTCTTGGGAAATTAAAGGAAACCTCAAGATTCAGAATTTAATAAAATCATGGTAGGCTAGATTTTTCGAAACGAAACTCGAAAACTCGAAACCATGCCGACTAAAGGAACAAAGAAGTGCGGAAACGCCGGATGTGAATCGAAATTCATTGAAACTGATTCGGCTATTCAATGTTCCGTGTGCAAGAAGCTATTTGACTTTCCCTGCATTTTTCCCAGCCTGAAAATCGATTCGAACGATGACATCGCGTTCGCCATTCGGTCATTATGTCAAACAAACTGTATGGTAACGTGTCAAGCATGTTTGTTCGGGAATAGTCTCGTGCTTTCGGTCGCGGAGAGTCTGCAGGAGGTTCGAGCAAAGATGGACTCAATCGAGAAGTCCGTTCAGGAGATCAAAGAGAAATCGTCGTCGGAATCTCATCAAGAGGAGGACCTCTTCGACGATTGCGCTTCCTCGCTAGGAGAATTCAAGGTCGTGGAAGGGAGAAAGAAGCGGAAAATGAACCGTGACAATCCGATCCTTCGATTAGTGGAGGAAACCAAAAAGGAACTCAAAGTCCGGGCGGACGCGGAGAGAAAAAGATCGGCAGTTATCGTTAAACTTCCGGACGATAACCACGGACAGACCTCCTTTCATTTGCTAGACTCGATTCACCAAATGAGCGCGAGTGTACAGATTCCTCCGACCAACATCTGTGACGTCAAAAGGATGGGGTTCAAGAAGTCTAAGGATTGGATGCGACCCGTGAAGGTCATTTTCGTGAACTCAGTGGCGGCTGCGGAATTCATAAATCGTCATCGGGACCGTAACCTCGGCAATACGTGGGTTCGTCCGTCATATTCAAATGAGGAGCGTGCCTTCATTCGCCAGGCAAAAGAAATGAATCGAAATCAGGATCCTCATCGGTCTGGGAAAAGCTTTGCAATGCGAAATGGAAAATTGGTGTGCTTCATTCGAAGAAAGAATAAGGACGGCTCCATTTTCTGGGCCAAAGATAGAAATTGGAAGCACGAAGAGGAAGAAGAGGAGGGAGGGAAAACCCCCGGGACCCGGCCCTGGGGCGACTCTCTCTTTTCTCACCCAAATGCCCCACAAGGAAACCCCAACACAACAAAAAAATTATCTAATGCAAGTCAGGTTAGCAATTTGAGCTCAAACAGCCAGAGACCATCGGAAAACTAAGAGCGGGGAGAAATGCGAAAACAAAAATTGTTAAAATTAATAACTTAGAAACATTACGGTGCTATTACACTAACGCGCACTGCTTAAAAACGAAGATAAAAGGCCTTCAGACCATGCTCTCCTCTCTAGATTACGATATTCTCTGTGCTACTGAAACTTGGTTCGATTGTAGTCATACAAAAGGTATAGTTAGCAATGAAAATTATAATTTTTACCGTCGAGATCGTGAGGACGGGTACGGTGGCGTAGGATTGTGGGTGAAAAGGGGCTTAAAACCTTCAATCGTTAACCTTGACAAACAGTATTCAAATCTCGAAATATTAGCTGCCGATTTTCCAGGAAATACTCCGTTTCGACTTGTCACTGTTTATAGACCACCAAACTGTAATAAGGAAACTTCAAATCTAATTTGGAGTTGCATGGAAAAGCTAACAAATGTTAAAATACCCGTCACCGTTGTCGGGGATTTTAATCTAAGTGATATCCGTTGGTCTCCGCACTTGGTCTATGCTGAATCTGAACTTAATCTAACGTTTTTGCAAAAAATAACTCAAATGGGCTTGGAGCAATATGTAAATGAACCAACAAGGTTTCATCCGCCTACTGGAGTTTCAAACTTTCTTGATTTGCTTTTCTGTACGGATGATGCCTTTGTGTACGATGTTAAAGTTGTGGATTCTGAGCTTGGTTCTGATCACTATGCAGTGGAGTTCTCGTCGTGTGGACCTCAGAGCGAACAAACGAAATCTACTGATCGCTCGTTCAGGGATTTCGATTCAGCCGATTGGGTAGAAATAAATTCATTTTTACAGAGTATCAATTGGAACCAAGACGTTTTCCATTCCTGTGCATCGGCTCAAGATTTCTGGAATGAATTGGTTAAAGTTATACAATTTGCGATAGATTCGTTTATACCGCTTAAAAAAGTTAGAACCAATAACAAAATTAAATATCCAAAACGTCTAAAATCGTTGATTAAGAAAAAGGGAAGGCTATATAAACAAAGAGATAATCAGGAAAAGCGAAATGAGTACAACCGTTTAAATGAGCAAATTCGAACTTTAACCAATGAAATTGCTAAAACACGCGAAAACAAAATATTGGAGAGCAAAGATCCAAATGCCTTGTATAAATATATTCGAAAAAAACGTTGCAATGATAATGGAGTTGGACCATTAAAACAGGACGATGGTTCAGTAGAGACAGATGAAATCAAAAAAGCGTCCCTGCTAAACACGTGTTTTGCTAAAAATTTTACTCGTGACAATGGTACCATCCCGTCTATCGGTCAAAAAGTGCCTGATGGAGTTTTTCTTGATAAAAGTATAAATTTTACGCCGCAAAAAGTAAGAGAAGTTATTCTCAAACTAAAAAATAAGAAAAGCAGAACGCCCGATGGCATCCCGGCAAACTTTTATAAATTGACAGCAAATCAAATTGCTTATCCATTATCTATAGTTTTTACGGCTTCCTTTGAGTCTGGAACTTTACCATCAATTTGGAAGGTTGCAGATGTAGTACCGCTGTACAAAAAGGGGGAATCCTCAGACCCCAACAATTATCGACCTGTGTCCTTAACTTCCGTGGCCTGTAAACTGATGGAAATGTGTATCGCAGATGAAATACATACCTATCTTAGGGTTTTTAAACTACTTGCTCCTCAGCAACACGGGTTTTTAAGTAGGAGGTCAACTTGCACTCAACTGCTGGAATGCTTTGAGGATTGGACTTCAAACTTTGAAGCCAAAGACCCAACGGATGTAATCTATGTAGATTTTCGGCGAGCTTTTGACAGTGTATCTCATGAAAAACTATTAACTAAACTAAAGGCGTATGGGATTAGGGGTAAACTGGTAGAATGGATCAAAGACTTTCTGTCGGGCCGCTCTCAGCGGGTGTGTCTTGGAGATTCGGCCTCAGGCTACTTGCCAGTAACCTCAGGAGTAATCCAGGGGTCGGTCCTCGGGCCCCTTGCCTTTCTTATCTTTGTAAACGATCTGCCTGATCAATTCGATGACGTCACATGTAAACTTTTCGCTGATGATCTGAAATTATACGAAAAATCAATAAACTTTGAAAATCTCTGGAAAGCATTAAAAAAGCTTGAAGAATGGGCTTTCAAATGGCAATTGGGAATTGCGGTACCAAAGTGTGGTGTTTTGCATATTGCTTCAAATAATCCTGAAATCGATTTCAGTCTTTTGGATGCGAAATTACCAGCTGAATCATGTGTGCGAGACCTCGGTGTTCATGTTTCAAACGACTTAAAAGTATCTAATCATTGTTTAGAAATATCCAAAAAAGCTAACAAAATAACTAATATGATGTTTAACTGCCTTATTACAGATGATATCAAAGTGCTCCTTCATGCATACAAAGTATACATAAGGCCACTTGTGGAATACTGTACGCCGGTGTGGAGTCCTTACCAAGCCAAAGATATAATAACAATCGAAAAGGTGCAAAAATATTTCACCCGCAGGATATATCGAAGATGTGGCTTAAATAAACTGGAATACCAGGATAGATTGAAGTTTTTAGGACTCAGTTCGCTGGAGAAACGAAGGCTTCATTTAGACCTGTGTATGACGTATAAAATATTGCATAATGAATGTGATCTTGTTGCCTCTGA
The DNA here is from genome assembly GCA_003232435.1 of Flavobacteriales bacterium. Taxonomy (GTDB): domain Bacteria; phylum Bacteroidota; class Bacteroidia; order Flavobacteriales; family Flavobacteriaceae; genus Aurantibacter_A. The sequence continues at coordinate 4,055 of QIJL01000140.1, forward strand.
TTTCTTTGTAAGAGCCCCTACAACACACACCGAGACCAGGGGTCATAGGATGAAATTAAGACCAATTACTTCGCAAGGAAATACAAGAATCAATTTTTTCTCACAAAGAGTGGTTAATTTCTGGAATGCGCTTCCGGTGTTTGCACCAAAGACAACGGCTCCTGTTGTAAACGCAATGAATCTCAAATGTTTCAAAAAAAGAATCAAAACAATCGAATTTTCAAAATTTTTGACTTTTCCTTAGGGCACCTATAAGCAGCTACGAGCTCTTGGTGTGTGTGCGTTTCTCCCCCTTTTCCACCCACGATATTTTGTCCTTTTATGACTAAAACTGCGTCAACTCTGTGATTCATTTTTAACAAACTTTACTGACATTACAAGATCTTTTGCTTCTATTGCTCATGGTATTATTGCATACGTTTTTATTGATAAATTGCCTGATAAATTGTATGAATATTTAGTGCAAATGTGGGCAGGGAATAAACTATTATTATTATTATTATTAAAGCATGGACAAACAATCTAAGATTATCGTTAATGCACCCTTTTATATCGGAAAGTCGGTTTTCATACTCATGGAGCGGGCAACAACCCTGGATATCGGAAATCAACTCTCAATTATTATTCAAAACTACATCTGGCTAAGACTTTATGAAGGAAGTAGCTTTCAGATCAACCCAACATCTGGAGCCATAGCTACAATCACAAGCAGTCGGTACACATACACACACACATCTGTTATTCTCGGAAATCAAGCGAAAGTCATTGTCAACGGAACATTCAC
>QIJL01000506.1 GCA_003232435.1 Flavobacteriales bacterium
GAAATTACCCAGTGGGTGATTTCTTTTGGCGGCGAGCTGAAGCGGCTGCCTTGTAATTCGGGATTGTAATTCCCGGCCGCAAATTAGCTTTGACATAATTGCTGACGATATAGTCCTGTCGGCCGATATCTGCAATTATATCAAATAGCGCGAAAATGCGCTATCCGCTAATTTGCTACAACTGTACTATAATTTATATTATGTCAAATAGTATTTGAGAACCCCTACACCGTTTCAATGCCAACGCAACAACCCGGCGCTCTTTTAGATGATCATCCTACCGGATAATTTTAATTATCGCGGGTAAAAGGAACAAAACGAACGGACATCAAATTCCTTTTAACGATTTTGTTTTTCCTTTTTATCAATAGCACTAACTGTCGTATCCCGTTATGTGGTCCCACGGGAATGATCAAGCGTCCTCCAAGTTTGAGTTGATCCACCAAAGGTTGCGGAATACGGTCCGCCCCTGCTGTTACCATTATGGCATCGAAGGGTGCTTTCTCGGGCCAGCCGTGATACCCATCACCGGCCTTGACGGTAATATTGTCATACTTCATTTCCTTTAACCGCTTTTTCGCCTCCAGGGCCAGTTCCTCCACAATTTCTATCGTATATACCGAATCCACGATTTTAGCCAGTACTGCTGCTTGATAACCAGATCCGGTACCGATTTCCAGTACCTTGTCCGAATTTTTCAACTCCAACACCTCTGTCATAAAGGCCACGATATAAGGTTGCGAAATGGTCTGACCATTGCCGATGGGCAAAGGCCGATCCTTATAGGCATAGGGTTGCAAATCTTCTGGTACAAATTCATGGCGAGGCACATTGAGCATGGCGGCCAAAGTGCCAAGGTGCGTAACTCCTCTATTCTGTAGTTGATTTTCGACCATTGCCTTTCTAAGTGAAGCATAACCCTCCTGGGCCACGGCAAGACCGAAACAGAAAAATATACTTATCAAGGAGAGGACAATGAACTTCATTGTCAATAAGTTACAAAAAAATAATCGGACGAATGATTTTAAGAATAACGAATTACTTCCGTAAGTAATCATCCGTACCGTCCAACCAATCCTCGCGAATCGGTGCCCAAGTATCGATCTCTTCCACATTACCGATCATCAAGGCTTCATGTGGCACATTTGCCGGAATCACAACTACTTCCCCGGCATTCAAATCCAACATTTGCTCTTTGTCCGCACCGAACCAAAAACGAATGGTGCCTGAAATTACGTTGGTGATCTGCTCGTTTTCATGATGGTGCAACGGCACTACAAAGCCATCCTTAAAGCTCATTCTAGCGATCATTACCTTTTCTCCGTAAACCAATTTACGCTTCATCTTTGGGGTTACCTCCTCAGTGGGTACCGCATCCCAATGTATTTTTTGTACCATTATATTAGTCAATAACCTCCGGGCAAGCCCACGAGGCATGGAAAAGGAAAAAACCTTTAATCATTTCGATGCAAGCATCGGGGAATTAAACCCACTAGTGGGATTAAATTTATTTTCTCCTGCATCCAAAAAAAATACCTTAGTAAATACATTTTGAATTATCGGCCTTTACATAATAGGACTTGTAATTTTTTGCTTCCTTGTCCATACATCCACATAAATCCAGCAATTCAATGGATTTAAAATCGATCGGGTGCGTCTCTGCTTGGATCGAGATATACCCGTCTTTTAACGCAGCTCCTTCTTGGTAGGCGCTTTCTATAAATCCGCTTATATTACCACCACCGATTGTGGGGTTGGTAAATTCCATAACTACTTTATCTTCCATAATATGTTGAACGAGTGAATCCCCAAGCACCAATGCCTCTACTTCTACCCATTGGTCGCCATGGTAGGTCTTAGAAACCGAGCCTATGCAATGTGGCGTAAATAGGCTATCCCCCATAACCACATTTGTTCCTGGCGTGCACAAATTGGCGGTCGTACGATCGTCGGTGCCGTTTCCGCCCAAAAGCTGCAATTCCAAAGAAATAGGAAAGTCTTGCTCCAACCCAACCGATGCAGGTTCTTGGCAATGGAGCATCAGGCCGTTATTGCGAACCGCCCACCCAGGGCCTCCTGCCATCTGATCGCCCACAAAACGATACTTGGCCCTTAACTTATAATGCGAGAATTTCTCTTTATAATATAGATGTCCGAAATTACCGCTGAAAGTATCCTTGATATCATATCGCACACTCAAAAGACTATCCTTGTAAACGAATCGTTCTTTGTGGTTCTCCCCCAATTCAAAGCCTTTGAATTTGGGGACCCAATCGCCATAATTGCTTCCATCAAATAAAGAAATCCATTCCTCTTTAGCAGGATCGTTTTGCTGCACAGCGGGTTTACAGGAGGCAATGAGCACTACTCCAATAAACAATGTAAAAGAAGCCATGCGTGAAAAAATTCTTAGATAAAATACATATTTCATTTCCAGATACGGTTTTGGTATTAGCAGAAAAAGATACGGTTTTTTAGAAGGCTACTACAAAAAAAGCCCATCAGCAATTAACTGATGGGCCTCTGAAATAAATTCTATGGGATGTCTAAACGACTTTTACGTTCACTGCATTCAATCCTTTATTTCCTTCTTGTAGATCAAACTCGACTTCATCACCTTCGCGAATTTCATCGACTAAGCCTGATACGTGTACAAAATGATCTTTTTCAACTCCTTCTTCAGTGATAAATCCGAAACCTTTGGCATTATTGAAGAATTTTACTGTTCCTTTACTCATGATATTTAATTTAATTTATTAATAACTCGTCTTGAGCCATTATTTGGCAAAGATGGTGTATTAATTTAACGTACAGCCGTTTAGTTCAATAATCTTCTGATTTTATTGTCATCGGTCACTTAGACCATTTCTGTGGAAAAGCAAGAAAAGCCCATCTACCAACTGGTAAATGGGCCTTTCGTTTAAAGTTTAAGCGATTTTTATAGTACTCGTACGTTTACCGCGTTTAATCCTTTTTTACCTTCTGTTAGGTCGAATTCTACTTCATCGCCTTCGCGAATCTCATCTACCAATCCAGAAATGTGAACAAAATGTTCATTTGTCGAACCTTCTTCGATGATAAAGCCAAAACCTTTGGCGTCATTGAAAAATTTTACAGTTCCTTTACTCATTGTAATCTATTTAAAATTAATAATTACAATGTGTATTCCAATTATGATGCCACAAATCAGTCGAGTTTATAAATGTTTCTGAATCAGGTCATTACAGAAGTATTATCAACCTTGGATATCATGCCTTTCAAATAACATAGAGATTCAAGGGCCAATACAAAGTGTAATCCGCAGAACCATCCATCCTGACGTATTCATTGTTCCGTCATAGGAAGCGATAAATGTAGAAACGGCATCGATGGGCACGGGCGGGCAGCACATCGGGGAATTCTTTTCGATTGAATTTCCGATCAAAATTGCTTTGAAAGAAACAAAAGATTGTAAAAAGTTGCTCTATTATCAATTGTTGTTGTCCGATTAAAATCATCCAGATCTATTTAAGGCCTTGCTATTGTAAAGTTTAAAAGGTTTTTAAAATAAGACACCTTGCTTTCGGATAATGTAATGAAAATTATAAGATGCAAAATTTACATATCACTACTAAGCAGGTTATCAGTTGGTTACAGTCGCGCCTGCCCGCCTTTGGAGGGTCTTTGTTCTTTGTTCTTTGTTCTAACAGCGAAGCGGTCTTGTATCCCTGCCCGCCGTAGGAGGGTTTTACCGGACAACAATGATTATCAATGAAAAACAGAGCTTATAATGCTTGTGAGCTCTCCAAGGTAGAGACTTTACCTTCATATCGAATAGTAAATCGATGCGAACTGTTAATCAACAGCGTTCCCGTTTGGTTCGGAAACAATTCTAGTCGGCAACGATACGTTTCCGTTTGCTTTGCTATGTTGAAGGTAATAGTGTATTTCAATTTCGTCTCCTCTTTCTCAATTTTTAAATCTTTCGGGACTCCATTAAATTCGATGCCACTATCAGCGTCATATCCCCCTCCCATTTGTCGCTCGCCAAAATAGGGTAAGTTCGCCGAAACCGAATCGCCTTCCATTTTAAAGAAGTAACCACTACCCGTGATGTTGATTTGGGCGGCCGAACTTCCGGGTGGCATCAATCCGCTTTGCATGACACTATTTATCGCTCTTGTGGCCATGGGTCGGACCCATTCCGTATCGAAAACAAATTGTTCGTTGGCGACCATTTCATCCACTGCCCTACTTTCTGCAGAAGCTTCAACCACTTTATTCGATGCTCCGCACCCAAACAACAAGAGGAGTGCAAAACAACTAGTCAGTAACTTAGGGGAAGTTCTCATATCATTCTCTTTTTCAATAAAATAAGCAAAAAACGAACCAAAATCAGTTTATGATCACAATTTTTATGCATTCTTTAGGTAAATTCTTTTTGGTATCCGGTTATTGAAATGTAACTTTAAAGAAACAAACCTGCATGAATATTATTTTTGAATATCACAATGTTTCGGCAAGTGCCCGCCTTGAGGAATTTGCCGGCAAACATATCAATAAGTTAGCTGATAAATATGATTTTATCGTCCGTGCCGATGTGTTTTTCAAAACGGAAAACACCTCGGATGAAGACAGGGGAAAAATCTGCAAAATCCGGTTAAGTGCCCCAGGGCCAAGACTGTTCGCTAATGCTAGCCACGATTCATTTGAAGCTTCAGTGAAAGAATCGGTCGGCGACCTCGAAAGGCAGCTCCGTAAACGTAAGGAAAAATTCAGGTCTCGCTAGAACGAGACTTTGTGAAATAAAAAAGTGGTTGGTTGAAATCTATTTATTTTGATCGACGACATCGGGATCCAGCAAATTTTCTGTTGACCTTATCTGAAAAAGGATTCTTGTTCAATTCTCGAAGCAAGCGCGACCTTCTGCGATCTGGGATATTCAAAGTATCCAGTATACTTCTTCTGCGTGTAATCATTTCTC
>QIJL01000644.1 GCA_003232435.1 Flavobacteriales bacterium
AGCCGTTGAACTCTTCAATTTTTGCTAATGACCCTTCGATGAAAGAGCTCAGACCCTTCGATGAAAGAGCTCAGAAAACTGTCTGTAAACTGGTTTGTCGCCGGTTTTTTCTCTGAAAAAGTATCGAAAAATCAATTTTTGACTGGCTTATACTGGATGTAAGGAGAAAAACTTTGGATCAATGGATAGGAAAAATTTCGCCGATTCATTTGATACCAGTTTTGGCTGAATCATTGGTGTACTTCAAGTGCTTCAGCGGATTTCCTGGTCAAAACCTTTGGAAAATCTAAGAATCACGCCATTTTGAGGTGGGACCATTTCCCTCCCTACCTATCCTCCCTCCCTCCTTCATTTTCCCTCCCTGGGCAACGGAAAAACTGGTTAGCCGTTTTATTTTCTCGTGGTTTAAAATGCCGGCCCCTAAGAAGGACCCTTGCGGTTTGAACTGCGGGAAGAAGGTAGATACGAATGAGTCTGTCAAGTGCTCTCTTTGCGAACGGACTTATCACGTCGTCTGTCTCTTCCCCGGCATCTCCGACAACGACTGTTACGAAGTGAACACTCATGCTGCTCTTATCGCACGTATTTTGTCGCATAAAAACTCTATGAACACTTGCGGAAATTGTGAAAATGCCAAAAATCGTTTGCTGTCAGTCGATAAAACGCTTCGAGAGCAGTCGGTTAAAATCGATAGAATCGAAAAATCTTTGGCGGTCAATATGTATCCTTCCTCTGACGACGAAGACGACGATAACGTGTCGGGGGTTACGGTAATTGATAAGAATGAGGAAAAACCGGAGGGCGAGGGTGAGGAGAATTCTTGGGCAACTTCTCGCTCTCGTTCTCAAAGGAAAAACGACAACAGAAAGCAGAAAGCCTCGCTCCGCCGACAGGAGATGCAAGATATGCTCTCCCAAATTCACAAGGAAGATGAAGAGAAAAAGCGGCTCAGATGCGCGGTTCTGATAAACCTTGGAGAAGATGACGGCGTGGGCGCATCTCGACACCTCCAAGAGAAAGTCCGTAGGATGTGCGATCGAGTAGAGGTCGAAAGGTCACACTTTCAGATGGCCTGGCGGATGGGTCGATTTGTGCCGCGAAAGACTCGTCTCGTGAAAGTAGAATTCGCTCACAAAGCATCGGCGGAAACCTTCTTGACCCGCATCGGCATCCTCCTCAAGAAAAAAGACCAGGAAATCCTCCAGCTTGGTCATAACTTTCGAATCCGCCCGTCACAGTCCGAGGAAGAGCGTAAAGCTCGGCAAAAAGTTCGAGAATTGAATCAAGCGAGAAAGGAGAGCGAAAACGTTTCTTATTCCTATAGAAACGGACAGATCGTCAGATTCTACTATAACGGGAAGACTTGGATCAGAGAAGAGTCGTCATCATTTCATCGTCAACCATCCACCGCCCATTCCCCTGCGTCCAGCCCCCTACTGGAACGTTCGCCTTCTTCTCTGGGTATTCCCCCGGCACAGGGCTCTGCCTTAAATCTAGTCAACGCTGCACATGGGAAAGGATACGGGGAGGATGAGCGTTCCCGCAGTGGTTCTCTCTCTTCTCAGATGTCTGATTCTGAGAGGAAAAGGAAGGTCTCTGAAGTCAGTGGCCTGTCGGGAAACTTCTAAGGGGGAGAAACTTGCCAGGAAGCCCATCTTCAACATCATGTAAGAAAAATATTATTGTCTCTTATAAAACTCTGAACTTCTATTACGTAAATGCACGCAGTATCTGCAAAAAGAAACGTAACCAATTTACCACATTGCTTGCAACTCTTGATTATGATGTGGTTGTAATTACTGAAACATGGCTTGATGATAGTGTCACTAACGGTATGATATCGATTTCTGGCGCTTACTGTGTGCATAGATGTGATAGGGGTTCTCGAGCTGGAGGTGTTGCCATCTTTGCCAAACATGACCTAGAAACTTCTGTTGTCCCAATAAAGCCGGAATATTCTGGCCTTGAAATACTTGCTGTAGACTTTTCGGGCGATTCTCCACTCAGGGTCATTGGTGCGTATAGACCGCCACATTGCGATAATAATGTTTCAAAACTGTTGTGGGAGTGCATTACTGACTTAACTGACTGTCCTTTTCCAACAATTATCGTTGGTGATTTCAATTTGCCTGACATAATTTGGTATCCTACCCTCGAACATAAAGATACAGATCAATGCATCGAGTTTCTAGCGAAAGTTTCTGAGCTTGGCTTGGAGCAATACGTCACTGAACCTACTCATAAATGTCCTAAATCTGAAAAGTCTAATTTTCTTGATCTCATTTTTTGCACCGACGAGCAATTTGTCTTTGATGTCAAGGTTTCGGATTCGGTGATAACCACAGATCATGCTTGCATCGAATTCAGTTCTATTGGTCCTTGTGTTTCTAAGCCCCCTTCTAAAAAACAATACTTCAGAGATTTCGAAAACGCAAATTGGAAAAGCATAAACGACTATCTATCTACCGTAACCTGGGATAATTTAATGTTTCAAAATGATGAACTGAGTACGCAAGATCTCTGGAACATTTTTATTTCAAAGCTGCACAAAGCAATCGAACTTTTTGTTCCCTTAAAAGAAGTGAAACCCCATAAATCTAAAAAACAATATCCGAAATATCTATCTTTGCTTATCAAAGAGAAGAAAAAGTTATACAAGCAACGTGTTAACAGGGAAACAAGAGCAAAATACAATCGTTTGAACAAAAAGATAAAACGCATCACCGACAAAATCGCACTGAATCGCGAAAATAAAATTCTTCAGAGCGATGATAAAAATAGGCTGTATAAATATGTTAGGAAAAATCGTTGCAATGATAATGGAATAGCACCGTTGAAAACCAAACAAGGAAAATTAGTCACAGATGAGAGCCAAAAAGCAAAAGTTCTGAACCAAACATTCGCAAAAAATTTTACAGTTGACAACGGATCTAAGCCAAAATTTGATAAGCTCGTTGCAGAAACCACTTTTATTGATTCAGATTTAAATTTCACTTCTCAAAAAGTTCGAAAAGTTTTGTCAGGGCTCAAAAATAAAAAAAGTCGTACTCCAGATGATATCCCGGCTATTTTCTTCAAATCAGTTGCAGACAACGTTTGTTACCCCTTGTCTATTCTTTTTCAAAAATCTTTTGAATCTGGCACTTTGCCTAGCATTTGGAAATTAGCCGATGTTGTAGCGCTTTTTAAAAAGGGCGATGCTTCGGACCCTGGGAACTATAGGCCTGTTTCTTTGACAAGCATTAGTTGCAAAATAATGGAAACCTGCATTTATGACGAAATTATTGCATACATGAGACAAAACAACTTGCTATCGAGGCATCAGCATGGTTTTCTGAAGCGAAGATCGACTTGTACACAACTGATTGAATGTCTTGAGGATTGGACAAAGCAACTTGAAAACAAAAATCCAACAGACGTAATTTATGTTGATTTTCGAAAAGCATTTGACTCCGTCAGTCATGACAAATTATTACTGAAACTTGAGGCTTATGGCATTAAAGGAAAATTGCTCGATTGGATCAGAGAATTTCTCTCAAACAGAAAACAGCGTGTTTGCTTAGGAAACTTCACTTCAAATTATGTTCCTGTTACTTCAGGAATTCCGCAAGGATCTATTTTAGGACCTCTACTTTTCTTAATTTATGTAAATGATCTACCCGAAATTTTTGAAGGTGTAACTTGTAAACTCTTTGCAGATGATCTGAAGCTTTATGGCTGTGCACATGACTTCGAAAAAATCCAAAAAGCGTTGGAAATGCTCGCTAAATGGGCAAAAGAGTGGCAGCTCGGGATTGCTGTTCAAAAATGTGGAGTTCTCCACATTGGAGACAACAATCCAGAGCATGCTTACTCCTTGCTAGACAAAGAACTTCCCATTGAAAACTGTTTTCGTGATTTAGGCGTCTATGTTTCGAGCGATCTGAAAGTAGCAAGTCAGTGTTTTGAAATCTCAAAAAAAGCAAATCGAGTAACAAATATGCTTTTCAACTGTTTTCAAACGCGAAATTACAAAACTTTGCTTGATGCTTTTAAAATTTATGTCAGATCAATAGTCGAGTATTGCACTCCTGCATGGAATCCATATTTGCAAAAAGACTTAAAGCTGGTGGAAAATGTCCAAAGGTACTACACGCGCAGACTCTTCGCTCGTTGTGGCCTTGACCCTGTCTCTTATCCAGAAAGACTTGAGTTTCTAGGTCTCAAAACTCTCGAAGAGAGAAGACTGTATTACGATCTAAGCCTGACCTATAATATAATCCACAAAGAGAACGATTTAAAGTTTGATGAGCTGTTCACTCGGGCTCCTGTCTTGCATGACACTCGCGGGCATCCTTTGAAACTTCGTTATGCCACAAAAGTAAATTTACTCAAAGTTCGAATTAACGCCTTTTCTCAGAGAACTATCAAAGTTTGGAATTCACTTCCAAAATTCGCGCCACACACTGAACAACCAATTGTAAATGCTTCAAATATTAAATTATTTAAACAAAGAATAACAAAACTTGATCTATCAACTTTTCTGAATTACAGTACCCAGTAGTAGCTTTCGGGCTCTTGGGTTTCTCCCCTATTCTTCTTCATTTCGAATCAATTTAAATGACAATTTCAAATCGTAGTTACTGTCTTCTTTCTGCGAATTTGATTTATTGTTTGTGATACGGTATTTTTTGACAAATGCACTTTATATCTTATATTTTTGTGGTTCTGAAGAATAAACTTTTCATTTCATTTCATTTCATAAGCATCAGAAAACACATTCAGGGTGGCATGAAGCATGTAAACATGGTAAACACAATCTTTTAGTC
>QIJL01000174.1 GCA_003232435.1 Flavobacteriales bacterium
CAATCAAAATTCGTCAATCGTTAATCTTCTTATCAATAATGGCAAGCGCATCTTTTACCGTTTGCATCTGGTCCATATCATCATTTTCGAGCATGATATCAAAAGCATCTTCAACATCGAGGACGATATCGACCAAATTGGCGGAGTTGATATTTAGTTCATTAATGAAGTGGCTTTCTTCGGATATTGCATCCTCGGAAACATCCTCGGGAAGGTAAATTTTGATGATATTTCGCAATTCTCGATACCGTTCTTCGTGCATTTTTTGGAATTTGGAATTTGTGATTTGGAATTTATGATTTGTGACTAGGCGCTTCAACCTATGTCGTCGAAAGCACCAAAAATAACACAAGCATTCACATCACCGAAACCAAAGCTTGCCTTTGCCAATACTTTCGGTTGGTACGAGATAGTGCTTTGGGTAATTCTACTTGAATCGATGATTTCCAAAATATCAGGATGCACATCATCACAATTGACATTACCGTACACACATTGGTTTTCGAATTGCAAGATAGCGGCAACACATTCGATACTGCCCGCGGCAGCCAAACAGTGCCCGACCGTTCCCTTGAAGGAATTGATATATGGAAAATCGATTCCTGATCGATCCAGGGCCCTACTCCAATTCTGGATTTCGGCAGTATCTTTCGCCGTTGCCGTCAAGTGGCCATTGATCGTATCGATATCGGATTTTTCGATCCCAGAATTTTCTATAGCCTCGGAAATACATTTCTGCACAGCTCGACTATTTTGTGCCGTCATACTGCCTCCGCCTCTTTGACCACCGCTGTTGATGGCACCGCCTAAAACTTCGGCATAAATCTTCGCTCCACGTTCTTCAGCACTTTCGAGGGATTCCAAAACCAAGGCCCCTGCCCCACTCCCCGGCACGAACCCAGTTGCCGAAGCACTCATTGGCCTACTAGCTTCACTCGGATTGTCATTATACTTTCTAGGAAGGATTCTCAGTGTATCGAAACCTCCCCAAACATAAGGGCCACTATCGCTGCAACTACCGACGAGCATTCGTTTGGCCTTTCCGGATGCAATACGCTCATAGGCCATAAGAACCGCTTCGGTTCCAGTTGTGCATGCCGAAGAATTTGTCGTGACCTGATTGCCGCAGCCCAAAATTCCGCCTAAATACGAACTGATTCCACTAGTCATGATTTGTACCACGGTCGTACTCCCCAAACTGCGTACATTACCTTCATCGACCATGTGAATGGATTCGCGAAACTTGTCGACACCCAAAATTCCGGTGCCGAAAATGATACCACTGTCCCAATCGGGCTCTTCACCTGACTTAATGAATAATCCGGCATCTTTCCAAGCGTCGGTTCCCGCAATTACACCAAACACCAAGCCGCTTGCGTTCAACCCACGTAATTGTAGCGGCGTAAAATAATCATCGACTAGATTGGCGGGCACCAAAGGTTCCCCGGCGACCTGACAGCCAAAATTCAGTTCGGCCAGTTTTGGTTGAAACCGGATTCCACTTGTACCGTTCTTCAATGAAGTTGAGAAAGTTTTCAGACCAATACCATTTGGGGCGCAAACCCCTAAACCCGTTATGACCACTCTCCTACCCATTATCGATATTTTTCAACATTCCCGCCAAAACTCCTTTACAGACCAATTCGCCTTTTTCATTGTGCATCTTAACTTTGCATTTTAATTTATTGAATCGAAAATAGATCTTTTCGGAAGTCACGATCACTTTTTCATTCGGATAAACAGGAAGTGAGAATTCCATTTCCGAACTGCTCATCCCTATTTTCAATTCTGAAAAGTCATGGTCGCCCAATAAGAACAATCCCAGGCACACCAATCCGATTTGGGCGCAACATTCGGTCAAGATGACTCCGGGTGTCACGGGATTTCCCTCAAAATGACCTTTATAGAAATCAGAGTCTTCCTGAAAAGTAAAATACCCCTTGGCCCTATTTTCATTGACATCGATTAATCCATCCACAAACAGGAAGGGTTTCGAGTAAGGGAGATTTTTTAGGATGTCGTGATGATTCATTTGTAAAAATGTTTAAGCCGTTCTAGCTCCTCCCTTTGGACAAAGGGAAGTGTTCCGCATTTTTCGCGGAGCGGAGGGATTGAAAAAATTAGAAACAACCCCTCCGTCTCTCCTATAGTCGAGTCACCTCCCCCCAACCATGTAAATTCTAACCTGTAACTACCTCAAACTCTCCCCGCCATCGACTTTGATCACGGTGCCCGTTATCCATTTGGCTTCTTCCAATGTCAACAGATAAACGGCATTCGCTACATCTTCCGGAGTCGTTAATCTTTTATTCGGATTTCGCTCCAATGCGCTTTCCTTTAATTTTTCACTTCCGGGAATCATCGAAAAGGACGGCGTTTCCGTTATTCCTGCTTGAATACAATTTGCCTTTATTCCTATAGGGGCGAATTCCAAAGCTATATTTCTTGTTATGGCCTCCAAAGTAACCTTTGCAGCCGATACTGCCGCATAACCTCGCAAGGCTTTTGTATTGCCTTCACTGGTAAATGAGATGATACGGGTATCCGTAGCAAAAACATCGGCATCTTTTAAATCTTTTGTCCAATCGTAGAGGCTTATGGCCATCGCATTTAACGTAATCTCAAAATCTTGGCGGCTCAAGGTCCTACCCTCTTCGGAATGCATAGGTTGCAGGCTTCCTTTGGCAATACTATGTACCAAGGCACTTATTTTTTCTTCGTCAGATAAAAACTCTTGAATTTCGTTTACTATTTTCTTTCTTTTACCGGAATTGGAAGCGTCGGCATTGAAGCTTTTCAATTTAGCTCCCTTTGAAGTGATTTCTTGAAAGTCTGTTTTAATTCGTTGTAAATCAGACTTTCTATCTCTATGTACAATAAGGATATTGAAGCCATGGGCTGCTAGTTTTTTGGCCGTAGCCAGTCCGAGGCCACTACTTCCCCCTAAAATCAAAGCCCATTGTCTCCCTTCGCCTTCGACACTTTCCCCGAGGGGGGAAGAAATGTTAGTTTTATTTTTCATAATTCTCCGTCATCACTTATCCTAGACCTACAAGGAGGCCTCCTACGTCGGCAACGCCTTGCAGGTCTTTCCCACATTGACATTATCAGGCCCATCCCAGAAGGCTATCGTCGAAAACGCCTTTTAGATCAAACTAAAAACTTCGTATTTCGTAACTCGCACTTCGTACTTCAAATTTTGTCTTCCTTCGCCTTCGGCACTTTCCCCGAGGGGGGAAGAAATGTTAGTTTTATTTTTCATAATTCTCTGTCATCACTTATCCTAGACCTACAAGGAGACCTCCTACGTCGGCAACGCCTTGCAGGTCTTTACCCACATTGGCATTACCAGACCCGTCCAGAAGGCTATCGTCGAAAACGCCTTTTAGAGCCTGTTTTGAAATATCTCGATTATTTTCTTATACCCTCTTTTTGCACATAACTTCGTTAAAATTTTAAACCGTAGCGATGCTATGCTTGAAAATTTTGCCTCGTTCTGCATCAAAAATAGGCCATAACAATTCTAACGATATATTTCAAAACAGGCTCTTAGATCAAACTAAAAACTTCGTATTTCGTAACTCGTATTTCGTATTTCGTACCTCGTACCTCGTACTTCCAATTACCACTCCAACAAAATCCTTTGCGCAGAAAACCCGGGACCGAAACTTAGCATCAATCCCTTTTCTCCGGCACTAATATCCTTATCCATAAAACGCTCCAAGACATAAAGTACCGTGGCACTGCTCATATTTCCGTACAAGCGCAGTGTTTCCCTGGTATCATCTATGTTCTTTCCCATACTTCCAAAAAGTTCTTCCACAGTTTGCACGATTTTCCTTCCTCCTGGGTGAAAAATCAAATGTTCTACTTCTTCAATCGAACTTCCGTGCCGTTCTAAAAACGGATGGATTATGTCAGGAAAATGTTCCGCTATCTTAGCGGGTACGGAAGGATCCAATATCATTTTCAATCCTGAATTCGTTAGTTCAAACCCCATTAAATGGGTGGCATCCTTAAAATGGTACATCTCCCCTCCTATTATTTTCGGGCCTTGTGCATTTTCCTCCGAAGATAATAAAACACAAGCGGCGCCATCTCCGAAAATGGCCGCACTGACCATATTGGCCATCGAATGATCATTCAATTGAAAGGTAGCAGTCGGACTCTCGACGGCAATAACCGCCGCCCGCTTACCGCGATTGGACTTCAAAAAATCATTAGCATAGATCAAACCCGAAACTCCAGCTGCACAACCCATCTCAGTTACGGGTAGGCGAACGATATCTTGAGCCATATCAAGTTCGTTGACCAAATAAGCATCCAAAGAAGGAATCATAATACCCGTACAACTGACCGTAATGATATAATCGATGCTATCAGCTTTCCAATCGGCATTTCTCAGCGCTTTTTGAAGGGCGTTCTTGCCAAGCAGTTTTACCTGCTCAGCATAAATCGAATTCTTTTCCTCGAAAGAGGTTTCTTTGAAGACTTCGTCGATATCCATTATACCGTAACGGATATCGACTGCGGCGCCTTCGAATATCTTGATGACTTTGCGACGAAAACGCTCTTCTTGACCAACTAACCATTTATCGACATACGGCAAAATATCCTTGGTTTTGCGAGTGAAGGGCGGCAATTGTTTGCTTACAGCACTAATGTGTACGTCATTCATTGGTCACGATCGTTAGTTGAAACTATGTCCGCCAGTTGGCGGATTCTACAAACTTTCAACAAGTAAGCAGTTGGCAATTTTTTAAGTGGTACCGATAACTGTTTACTGCCA
>QIJL01000117.1 GCA_003232435.1 Flavobacteriales bacterium
ATGCTTTGGGTACGCGGCAACTTTTATATTCCCGATGCGCGGAAAAATTGGGTAGGTCCTTCGATTGCTTACTTGTCCGACATCATTGAAAAGGAAAATATCGATACCATTATCACAACTGGCCCGCCGCATAGTGTACATCTTATCGGCGATGGACTTAAGCAGAAATTCGATTTACGGTGGGTGGCCGATTTTCGAGATCCTTGGACCTCAATTGGTTATCATAAGAAATTAAAACTAACGAAGCCTTCGAAGCATAAGCATAAGCTTTTAGAGAATCAGGTTTTGAACAATGCAGACCAGATTGTGGTTACTAGCGAAACGACAAAATCTGAATTTCAAAACATTTCCAAAAAACCTATTTCTGTAATTACGAACGGACATGATTCCCAATATAGGGGAGGTTCAAATTTGGATGAGGGCTTTACTATTACCCACATTGGATCTTTGCTAACAGGAAGAAATCCGAAGAACTTGTGGAAAGTACTTTCTGAAATCGCTCGAGAGAATGCCGCTTTCAGAATGGACTTACAGCTTGAATTTCTTGGTGTAGTAAGTCAAGATGTGATGGATAGTTTGCATCGCTACGAACTCGAGCCCTATGTGAAGTTGAAGGGTTACGTTTCGCACGCTGCTGCGGTTCGTAAGCAGCGAAGCTCACAGGTTCTGTTATTGATTGAAATCGATTCAGAAGAAACCAAGGGAATTATTCCAGGAAAACTTTTCGAATATATGGCAGCGAGACGTCCTATATTGGCGGTCGGTCCTGAAAATTGGGAAGTTGGTAAATTTATTGTCGAAACTGACACTGGTGAGATTTTCGACTACAAAGCTCATTCCGAGTTAAAAGATGTAATTTTAAAATGGTTCAAGGCGTTCAAAGATGGGAGCCTTTCAGTATCCCCAAAAAACACTGAAAAGTATAGCCGACGGTCGTTGACCGAAGAACTTTCGAAATTGCTATAATGGGCATTGTACTCAAACAGACTTTGAACAATATCATCATTACCTATTTGGGTTTTGCATTGGGGGCTGTGAATGCACTGTTTCTTTACACCAATTTTTTGACCGACGAATATTATGGACTTGTCGGGGTCATACTTTCGACATCGGCTATTTTAATGCCCTTGATGGCCTTCGGGGTCCAGAATACACTTGTCAAATATTATAGCGGTTTTGAGAAAACCGATGCCTTTCTTACCCTGATGGTTCTGCTGCCATTGGTTATGATCATCCCTCTGGCGGCGTTCGCTTATTTTGCAAATTCCACTATTGGCGAATTTTTGGCCCAAAAGAATGCGATTGTCAAGGACTATGTATGGTATATCTTTCTGATCGGTTTTGCCATGGCCTATTTCGAGGTGTTTTATGCGTGGTCTCGGGTACAGTTGAAATCGGTTTTCGGCAATTTCATGAAGGAGGTTTTTGTACGTTTGGGCATTACCGTATTGCTGCTGTTGGTCTATTTCGATATTATTTCTGTGAAAACTTTCTTGATGGCGATAGTCGGACTTTATTTGTTACGGACAATAATTATGAAACTTTATGCCTATAGCCTCAAAAGACCACGATTGGATTTCAATTTTCCGGAAAATGTTCGGGAGATTATAATTTATAGCGGCCTGATCATTCTTGGTGGCTCGGCGGCAGTCGTCTTGTTGGAAGTGGACAAGTTTATGATCAATCAATATATCGAGATAGAGAATGTTGCCTATTACGCCGTTGCAGTACAGATTGCCACCGTAATCATAGCCCCATCAAGGGCAATGCACCAGATTACCTACCCAATGACTGCTGAGCTTTTAAACAAAAAGAATTTTTCAGGGCTAAAAGAACTCTATCAAAAAAGTTCTTTGACCCTTTTTATCGTTGCCGGACTCGTATTTCTAATGGTCGTTCTCAATCTTGGAGATTTGTATCAATTGATTCCGGAGGAATATCGAGGAGGATTTTTCGTGGTTCTCCTGATCGGGCTTGCGAAGTTGTACGATTCTTTCTTGGGATGCAATAATGCTATTCTTTATAATTCCGAATATTATCGTGCCGTACTTTGGCTCGGTGTATTTTTAGCCGTAATGACCATTTTGTTCAATATGTGGTTTATTCCGAGATATGGTATGGAAGGAGCCGCCTTGGCTACTTTTTTGGCGATTTTTATTTATAATACCTGCAAATTGGGGTACGTAAAGTCGAAATTTGATATGTGGCCTTTTACCAAGGAGACTTTTAAAGTGCTCTGTCTGATTCTATTGGTGGGGGCATTGTTCTATGCGTTTCAGTTTCCGTTTCATCCGTTGGTAAATATTTTGGTCAAGTTACTTTTGATGACCGCTATGTATGTGGGTATTCTATATCGCTTTAAAATCTCTGAGGATGTCTTCGGGGCTTTGAAAAAGTTTTTGGGAAGGAAGTAAAAAGAAACCTGACAAGTTCCCGTTCACCGATTTTTTTAATCCTGAGTAATCTTCATATTTTCAACCAAACTGGATAATAACTTTCTTTGGATAGAAATCATTGTTGTCCGGTAAAACCTGCCTGCCGGTTTACCCGTCGTAGGAGGGCAGGCAGTGATATAAGACCGCTTCGCTGTTAGAATAAAGAACCCCCGTAGTAGACGAATCCACTACGGGGGTAAACAACTAACCAACCTAAAAACTATCTTTATCCTCCTTCGCGTTCCGCTTCGGCGGACGAGAAGATTTGAATTCTATTTTGCTTCTAGTTTAGTTTGGCAATCACGATAATTGTTAATTACCAAACCTTTGGACTTTCTTAGTGTGCTCTTCTGCTTCTTGCAGTTGCAGACCTTGAATTTCTTGCCGGAGCTTTGCTCGCTCTGCTTCTAGAACCACTGCTTCTTGTCGCAACCGAACTCCTGCTTCTTGAAGGGGCTTTGCTGACCGACCTTCTTTGAGTAGTACTTCTTGTCGCAACAGAACTTCTGCTTCTTGATGTAGCTTTGCTCACTGCTCTCGGAGCTCGACTTTGAGGTCTTTTGACAGTGGTACTTCGGCTTACGGTCTTTCTCTGAGGTGAACGTGTCACAGTTCTTTTCGTAACAGTTCCTTGTCTCGGACTTCTTACCGTAGTCGACCTTTTAGTAAGCTTCCGATTTCTATCGGAACTATTGGCCGTAGACCTGTCTCCTCTTTTTATATTTCTGCTCTCGATTCGCTTAGTGCGGTCAACAGCCGTCCTTCCGGCAATCTTTCGGGTTCCGTTAGAACGCGCATCGCTATTTCTGCGAACAGTTCGACTGTTTCTGGTCGTGCTCTTATCGCGATTTGCAATTGCTCTATTCGTTCTTGCGGCATTGCTTCCTCTACGAGCTGAAGCTGTTCTGTTCGAGCGAGCACTGCGGTTCTCACGTACAGCTACTCTTTTATCATTTCGGTAAACCGTAGCCCTTTCACGCCGCGTTTTATTGTATCGGTGTTCTCTTCCGATTTCGGCATAAGACCATCTTCTATTGTATCGATACGGATTGTAATAGGTATATCGAATCGGGCTATACCACCTTCTATAAGGGTTGATGTTGACCAAACTGAATCCGATAGCAGGCCTTGCAAAGAAGGCGTGAAAAGGACTCCAGGTGTAAAATCTGTTGTGCATATTGATATAACCGGTATGGTAGTCATAGAAACCACGGTTGTTATAATAGACGTACATGCTTCCTACAGTGCGTACCCTACCGTTACGATAGTTGATGTTGACATCGCCTATCTGTGAAACACGTCCGTTATAATCATAATAGACGGGTATGTTCTCTACTTGAACTACAGCACCATAATCATCATATTGTGCATAAGGGCTATAATCGAAACCGGAGTTAAAAGTCACGTTTCGTTTGTTTCTTCCGACTCTATTGTCAATATAAAAATCAAACTCGCCATCTGGATATACTGAAAACGTAATGCCTTCTTCGACGAAGATGAATGAGTCGTTGTATCTATAAGCATTGCGTTCCGCAACCTTATCTTCTGTTGTTACAGCGGCCATGGTACTTGTAGTACCTAGGATCAAAGCTGTAAATAGGAGTACTAGATTTCTCATGATATAAGGTTTTAATTCCTGAATGCAATTATTTACATTCGATAGATATATACCAAACAGCGTGCCAGAAATTTATTGTTGATTATAAATTATTGATTATCAATAGTTTATAATTTTTTATATCAATTTTGTAACTGTTCAGCCCCTCTCTTGTCAATCTAAAGGAGGCACGAGGAATCCCTACGCATGCTTGTTCGAGTACCGTTTTGGAATTGATGGCCGATGCCGGTACTTGTGCTGAGCGAAGCCGAAGTATTGGCAAGAAAGGCCCCTGTTTGCAGTTCAATACAGGTGAAAGGGAGTGCCAACACTCTCAAGGGATTCCTCACTTCGTTCGGAATGACAAAGGGGGGGAAAGCACTTCGGCTAAACAGTTACTCAATTTTTTGGAAATAATTATTGGGTTGTTGACCATTAAGTTATTAGGCCTGAAGAATAGAGAAGAAATTGCCTCAAGTTACTTTACAGAAGGATTTCATTGTAAGCCTTGCGCAGATCTTTTCGTCCGTTGCGGTTAAAACAGACATTAATTCGGCTAATCAATAGTTGGAATTTGGTGCTTGGGATTTGGAATCTGGTGCTTGGGATTTGGAATTTTTCAACTCATAACTTTTCCCTCAGATAACGAGCGGTATGTGAAGTAGTATTCTTGATAATTTCTTCGGGAGTACCCTGGGCAATAAGTTGCCCGCCTTTCGTTCCACCTTCGAGTCCTAAATCGATAATGTGATC
>QIJL01000225.1 GCA_003232435.1 Flavobacteriales bacterium
CTTTTTTCATTGCAGACTCCTAATTGACCTTTCAAAACACATTTTCGATGCACATCATACGGAAAAGACAAAAACAAGGCAAGACAAGCCATCTATTAGGGAAAACACATGTAAAAAGAGCAGAACCTGTAAACCAGCGCCCAACTCTGAGCCCTGTGAATTTTTGAAGGCCTATAAATGACCTAATCTTTTCCTTCTAAGTGGTACTCATTCGAGAGGCTATCTTGGCGTTTAGGATTTGTGCGGTGAAAAAATCGATGAAGGTTTTTGTGCGGCTTGGCCAAGCACGGCCAAGGATTTCGGCAAGTTTAGACGTGAATCTAAGACTGAGATGGATTTCGGCAAGTTTAGACGTGAATCTAAGACTGAGATGCTGTGTTTTTTTTCATGGCCTACAATACAACATAAACGACGTTATGATATATCTTCTGGGTTGTCCAGAATGAAGAGGAATACGGGGAGAAGCTCTGCCCCGGTTTTTGACAAGGGAACAAAACCAAGTTCACCAATGATGAGCAATTTCTATCTGGCGAGTTGTTTCTGAAACCTGAGCAGACGTTTTTCATCTCTTGTTTTCATGAGTTTGGTCACTAGGGCCGATGCCTTGGTAAAGAGAACCGGCAAGCCAAAGCCCTATGGCAATATGTGTTTTTCCCGTTTTTACTCGACCACATCACCTTTACCGGGAAGGATAAAAAAGATCAAACCCTTGAATCAGTTTCTGAAACACCTTATCTAGCTCATCTGTCTTTTCCCACCGCCTGAAATCTAGAATGTTATATTTTTCTATCTGTGTCCGAAGCTTCGCGTCCCAGTCACACTTCTTCCATTCATCGTCTATCCTGATTGGACATAGGACATCTCGTTTAATCTCTTTTTTAAGCTTGGTCGCGTTCTTGACCTCATGTTCGACCCAGTCACTCTCAATTGCGTTTTTAGACAAAACAACGATCACAATGGGATTAGAGCGTATCCCGAATTCAACATTTTTGTCCAACCGACCCGCCACGGCATCGTGAGTATCTCGCCAAAAGCGAATATTTGCCTCATTCAACTTTAGTTCGAGCGCATCAACGAAGTCACCGTCCTTATGAGAGTATGAAATAAATACCTTGTGTTTCTGAGCGAGGTTCTTTCCCCGGAGGGTCAAGATCTGTTTCTGAACATCAGCAAACTCATTTAGTGTGAGGCCGGGATTACATAGCTTCGTAGACTCAATTTCCCAGTTGCTTAGTCCACAGCCGCGTAAAAATTCATCCGGCAGAATGTCAGACTTTTCAAATGTTCCAAAATCAATGGTACTAGGGCCGTGGTGTATACACGTATTTAAACCTTTTGCGGCCTTCAGATTTACATTGCCGAACACAGTCTTAAAAAGTATTGCCTCGGACAGATCTGCCTGGGTAAGGGTCGCATCGTTAAGGTTTGCCCTGTTGAGGCATGTTTTTGCCAGATTCGCGCTGGTCAGATCTGCACCACTAAGATCTGCCAGAACAAGTTTTGCCTCAGAGAGATTGGCCCCCCTGAGTGTTGCTACGGTTAGGATTGCGTCGTTGAGATTAGTACTGCAAAGATTTGCGTCTTCCAAGTCCGCCCCTAGTAAGTCGGCTCCTACGAGTTTTGCTTCGCTAAGGTTTGAGTTTCTGAGATTTATTACACCTAGATCCACTGCTTGGATATCCGGACTGAGATCTATCCGACTTAAATCAGCCTTGCGGAGATTTGGGCGAACTTCAGGAAACTTTTTTCTCCAAGAATTCCAGGTGCTAACCCCCTTTTTTAGAATCTTCAAATGTTTCGAGTCGGGCATTGATAAAACTCAGAGTTGTAATG
The DNA here is from genome assembly GCA_003232435.1 of Flavobacteriales bacterium. GTDB lineage: Bacteria > Bacteroidota > Bacteroidia > Flavobacteriales > Flavobacteriaceae > Aurantibacter_A. The sequence continues at coordinate 1,834 of QIJL01000225.1, forward strand.
ATGCGATTTAAATAATTAAAAAATCTGACCTTTCACTCTATATAGCAGATCCGATATTTTTTATAAACGACATTAGAAAGAGTTATCACCCTGAGACAGAATTACTAATTCTGTCTCAGGGTGATTTTTTGAGATGTATCCATAAATCTTGTATTACATCACCTTTTCACAACATCTAACATATTGATTTTTATAGGTTCACTTCCCATGGGTTTTGATGTCGGAAAAATGAGCATTAAAAAGACAAACTTCCGGACAAAAAACCATAGAAACAATTTGATAAAATTAGGGTATGGAAAAACTTTCAAATTAAGGAGGATAACAAATGAACACCCTACTATCAGGATTTGCTGGAGCTTTGGCTGCAACGTTCTTGGCAATCATGTACCAGAGCGTCAATTATGCGGCTAAACACCGACTAGAAATAATGTTTAAGGTAGTGGAGCATTTAGACGGTCTATGTTATTTGCTCCTTAATCTTAGAGAGCAGAGCGGTCACACTGCTGAGCTAGAGCGCGCTGCTAACGAAACAAAAGCAAGAAAATATCAAGCACTATTGGATAAATTAAAGAGGCTATTGGAATCTTCCATTGCAGCCACATACATAAAATCATCCTATGGAAACGATAGTGACGAACTTAAAAAGTTTAATGAATTACACAATGAGATCAGCCGAGCAGAAAAGGGTCTAATTACAGGAATATACACGAATGATTTAGATGATTTTGACAAGAAGTTTAGGGAAGAAATACACCCGCACCGAAAAAAATTGACAGAGCACCTTTTAGAAAAAACAAAGGGATCGATAATTCTGAGTGGTTTTTTTCTTCCATGGAAGAAAAAGTGAATTTACTTGATTCTATACACCACCTAATCATAGGGAATTACCGAGTGTTATTTCGGATTAAAAATAAAACAGTGCAAATACTCCATATTAGAGGTAAAGGACAAAACCCAACTTTGTAGATATATGAAGGCACGGCCAAACACCTGTCTGAAAAAGGGTACTTTTCCAGACAACTAAAATAGCATGCCAGAGACAGAATGACTCATTCTGTCTCTGGCATAGATTCTTGAGATTCTATCAAAAGGGCTACCAAATCACAAATGCTTTCCTCTTTATCACTGTTTAAAACAGCAGGCATAAATTTTATCGATTTCCATTTAAAACTTGTACAAATGTGGACACATCAAAAACCAAGACTTACAGGAAGGATCGTTCCAGAAAAAGACCGGAGCATGTGCTACTTTCCAAAATAGTCATCAGGAGAGGAAAACTTATAGATGACGTGCATAGTCCATTGATTGGTGTAGTACTCTAAGAATGGTTATCCCGTAAACTGAGGGCTTGAAAAAAATGACATGTGATACAACCCTGTAAGCCAAGAGGCCTGGGCGAATGTGGCTGTAGTCGAGGCCTAAACTGGGGTTCTCAGCTAGCTTCTGGAAGGCAGTATCTAAATCTCGAATATATCGGTCAGCTCTTGTACTTCCAAATTCTTGATCGCTGTATTCATAGATATTTTCTAAGTCTTTAGCCGCCTTAGGCCGTAAGCGAAACCCTCTATTTTCGGGCATGTTTATTTTTTTTTGTTTTCATTTTGCCTAGAAACTCGTCTACGTGCCAGGTTACAGGGTCGCCGCTATTCTCACCTTCATCAATGAGTTTCCGTAATATTTCTAGTTTTGAATCTGCCTGCTTTTCCTGAAGTAGACGCAAACCATCACGGACGACTTCGCTATTAGTTTTATAGCTACCTGATTCGACTAAGCTTTCGACAAAGCCTCGCAATTTCTCTCCAGTATCAATGGTCATTGTACGCGCCATTTATGCACCTCCCTCATATATGGAAGAAATGATCTCCACATAATTATATAAGACATATACTTACACTTCAAGTCTCAAATTGACCTATCCGTACCCTGGAAGGCCGCTTCAAAGTCTGGACTTCCTTTTTTTAAAGGAAGTCTTCCTAAAGAGAGGACAAATTGCACCTGAAAGGGAGTAGAGATTTGGATTGATTGTAACGCTCGATAACAGGAAGAATCGCTGTCTACAGACTTGTCTCTATATCCGTTCGCTTGTGTAGAACACGGATAATTTCAATTTACCAATTTACTGCTTGAACGATGGCATAGTTACACACACAAATATCGTTGATCTTAGGCTATTCTGCGAAGCTGAATTCAAGCGTTTAAGACAATTACAACCCAAGTTCGCTATGCGATCCGAACCGAACAAGCCGCAAGGTGTTCTCGTCCGGTTTTTGGTAAATTAGCACTAGGTCGGGTTTAATATGGCAATCGCGGTGATCCTTCCAGTCGCCACTGAGAGGATGGTCATGGTGGCGCGATTCAAGCGGGTGATCGTTTGGCAGTGCGTCCACGATGGGGAATAAGTCATCATCAAGTGTTGTCCGGTGTTGACCTTTGCCCTCACGCTTGTAGTCGCGCTTGAACTGGCTTGTCCATTCAATCGTCCGCATGAAGAGCGGTCTTCAGTCCGGCAATACTGTTGGCACTAGGCAGGTTTCCGGCACGGGCCTCCTTCATTGCGGCGATAGTCGTGGCATTGGGAATCAGCGGATCAAAAGGAAGAGCGTGCTCATGTGCAACCTTGGTCAGTAAAAGCCGCACGGCGTCGGACACGGTAAGACCTATCGCGGCCAGCACGGCAGCCGCCTCTTCTTTGATGGCCCCGTCAATGCGGGTCTGTACAAGTTTGTTTGCAGCCATAATTCCCTCCTTACTTATTGAACTACATTGTAATGCAATAGCCAAGGAAAAACAATAAATGAGGTGGATTTAAAGTCTCACAACTCCAAATCGTAGATTTGAGAAATTTCTTTTGTCTGGATGCCGAGATAGGCCAAGGTCTGTTGCTGGTTTGCGTGGCCGAAGGCTTCCATAAGCAGCGGAATCGGGGTCTGATTTTTGTACTGCCAATACCCCCAAGTTTTTCTTAGGGTGTGGCTCCCGTAGTTACCTTTGAGTCCCACGGTCTGGCACCACTCTTTCACCAAGCGGGTCACGCTTGTCACGGTCAAGACCGTTCTTTTTAGATTGGAGAGAGCAAGGTGAGGGCCTTGGCGAGAACATCATTTATTATTTTTGGTGGTACTTTGCTCTTAAACTTTGCAGAGCGTACTTCCCAGTCCAGACTTTTCACTTGATCCGCTAAAACAGCACCATCAACGCCATCTTGAGTGTCTTTATATTCACTTCAAAGGGGTAGCCTTTCACTCGGCTTGTGATGGGGCAACAGAGCATTAAGCCTGTTCGTTTGTTATAGCTGAGAGGGGACAGAACCAATGCGGGTCGATGGCCTGCCTGCTCGTGCCCCGCTTGTGGATTAAAGTGTAACCAGACAATATCTCCGCGTTCTGGCACGTACCGCTTGGGCACCATTTATAAGATCTCCCGTCCAAGGGGCTCGCCCGTCTCTACCACAGAATGTAAGTTTCCATCCGTAATCCGCTCAAGAAGATCGTCTAGGCGATATTCTTGAGCGATTTCTGGAAGAATTACGATTTTGCCATCTTCGACATTCATTTCAACCACGTCGTTTGACTTCACTCCGGCCTCTTCTGCAATGCCCTTGGGTACACGAACGGCCAAACTATTTCCCCACTTCTGAATTTTGGCTTTCATCTCCTCCTCCTTGAATTAAGGCGTATATACTTTGTTTATACTAACAAGCTCCATTGGGCGTGTCAACTTTGTATACACATTCAGCGAATGGAATCGACTTTGATCCTTGCGCCGGGTTCGGGATGGTTTGCATTGGGTGGGTTTTTCATGGTCTTTATAATATGTTAAGTTAATAACTCATACATATAATACTTAACACGATAAAAACCAAGTTTTTTCTACTTAAAATTTGAGATCGTTCGATCTTATTGAAAATAAAGGTAAAAAGAGTGTTTTAGGGGCGTTTTTACAATGCTAACTTTTATCCATCAGTTGGCAGGTTAGAAGGCGTCACTATTGTTTTTTTAACAGCATTTTTAGAATATGTTTTGCGAGGTAGTCTTGAATTTCTTTGTGTCTCGGAATCGGTTGAGAAATTTTTGTCTCGGTGTTTTGATACCAGTCATGATTTCCGCCATGCCTCAAAAGAACACATCCCATCTTCTCGATCTTTTTGATTAGATCACGTCTTTTCATGCAACTTCTAGTTCTTCAACTTTTCTGACACAGGGGATGTTTCCGCTATTTAATTCTTTGTAAATATCACCCAAATTCGCTTGTAATTCCGCTTTGCTTTCACCTTGGGTCATGTAGTCGGGAAATTCTTGCAGATAACCCAACCACATGTCTTCATCTTGCCAACAAATATATTTTATTTTTTCCATTGTCACCTCGACATTTTCAATGTTGTTCTACCGAAAATTTACTTGTCCCATCTTCTACGAAAATATCTACCAACATACGCTCGTTGGCATTGTTTCTGTACCGATATATTCTCACGCCGCCGTGACATGAACTCCGGCAGGTTCTTTGGAGCGGGCTGGGTGCTTTTTAATTGAAATGTTGATATCACGATCAAGTTTATTTAG
>QIJL01000392.1 GCA_003232435.1 Flavobacteriales bacterium
GCCCTAGGTTGTCATCGATCACCCCATCATTGATCAGATCCGTATGAAAACCGATCTGCCCATTTTGGTGTATTCGCAGATTGCCCTGATTGTATAGGGCGGTCTGCGCATTGCCGAAGGCAAACAACATAAAAATCAATATGTGGAGAAGGTTCTTCATTTTAGAAATCCAGTACCGTATAGTGCCAATCTGCCGTTGTCAAATTACCGGTCCCATTATCTTTAATTTCAACAGAAAATGAATTTACCGTTTGGGCCGTAATATAAATTCTGTTGTCTCCTTCTACTGCTAGTTGAATAATATAATCCGCTGTGGGTCTGGCATTATCTAAGGTAATCGTATACGCGCCTCCAGCACCTGAAACGGTTCCCCCATCTTCTCGTATGGTATTTCCACCTTGAAGCTTACCCATAGCCAACACCACCGGGTCTGCCCATTGCGTGCCCGTTACAGTGGCAGTCAATACATCCCCAACATTTCCTTGAGTTCCGTTTTCATCTAACAGCAATTCGGACAATTCTAAACTTTGGCTCACAATTACATTCGTATTTCCCGTGGAGGGTTCTTCGATTCTTAGTGCCTCAAACCCTCCAACGGAAAAGCCGATTTGATCCGCAGCGGGACGATACATTCCGGTATTCGTATCCGGATTACCGGATGTAGCGAAACTATAGGCCGGAGCACCTGTAGATCCAAAAGTGGAATTGTAGCCCTCTGATCTGATTTCTCCCGCCACATGGAATTTATTTTCTGGATTTGTGGTGCCTATACCAACAGAACCCGCGCCTACAAAATACAGGTCCTGGTTATCTAAATCGTATGTTCTATTTCCACCAGTTTGGATTAGATCGGTATTTGAAAGATTTGCCCCTCCCGCAGTTCCCGCAAGCTCATCGATAGCCGCCTGTGTGTCTGTGGCCGTGAGACCGGATGAAGTCGGGTCATACGAAACCTGGGTTCCGGCAAGCGCGAGATTTGCATCGACAACATCGATAACAATTTCATTGTTCGCAGCATCATCTATTACGGTAATTTTATTTGATCCGGTATTTACACTTCTAAATTCCAAATTGGTGCCGGTTTTTTGAATAAATGTTGCGACGCCGCCCGTACCTTCATTTGATCCCGTGTTGATTTCGCCACCTCCAGTGCCCCATTGCACACCGGCACCGGTCGAGGTTAAAACTTGTCCGGGGGTTCCAAGACCCGTCGGGGTTCCATCAACATCAATCCCGCCATATAACTGAATATCTTTATTGTTTTTAATGGTAAATGCCGCATCGGCCAAGGTCGGATTGACATTTGTGCCTGCACCAAAAGTGGGATTTTGAAGAAAGTGAAAATCTCCTCTTGCCCATGACCCTTGCCATTCATAAACCAGCGCACCTTTACCGTAGCTATCTGATGACCCCTCTGTTGAAAATAAGATTCCAGTGGTCCTGCCGGCTGACGTAGCATTTTGATTTTGCAATTGGAGGGCGTAGGCGACCCCTGGAAAATTGTCTGAAATATGAACTTTTGCTTCTGTTGACGGTGTTCCACCATCTAGTCCGACGTACAATGCTCCCCAACGCTGACCGCCAACCTGCCTACCTTCTGGGTCATAAAACAAACCACCGTCGTCATTGGTAAATGCGTTGTCATCTGCAGTTGTTGGTGTCCCATCCGTAGCAGCATAAAAAATGTTTTGGGCCGTACCCGTATGCTCCCCTGGCGCAGCTTCAACAATCCATTCGCCAGCAATATCATCCCATCGCATTACATCGCCATCGGCTGCAGCGTTTTGCGCAATCATATTCAATTCAATGGCATCATCTGCTATAGTAAGCTCTCCTAGGTTGTCGATGGTTGCATCGCCCGACAGAGTAACATCGGTGGGTACGTCTCCCGCACCGCCCACAAAGATATTCCCGTCAGTAAGGGTGGCAGTTCCAGTATCGTCGTCGGCAATTTCCCAAAGACCAGCAGTATCGTTCCATTTTATGATTTGTCCGTCTCCAGCAAAATTCTGGTTTAAATCTTCCAACAAGATTGCGTCATTGTCGATTTCACCTGTATCAATTGCATTGGCTGCAATCGTCAAGGTTCCGTCATTAGCTAAGGTCGCATCACCGCTAATTGTTTGTGACACAGGGTTGTTGCCCGCATCGCCAATTAAAATGGTTCCATCGGCAAGAGTTCCTCCACCTGTAACTGCTGCATCGACGTACGCCATCGTGGCAGCATCTTGCGGATCCACGGGGTCAAGAATATTTTTAATCAAGGCCGCACCTCCATCTGTGCCTTGGGCCAAAACTTGCCCTAAATTTTGATTTCCACCAGCGTTGGCATCGACATAGGCCATTGTAGCGGCATCTTGCGGATCCACGGGGTCAAGAATATTTTTAATCAAGGCCGCACCTCCATCAGTGCCTTGAGCCAGAACTTGAGCTAAATTTTGATTACCACCACCGGCAAGAGAACTTAAGTCAACTTGAACCGGTGGATTAGCACCCTCGGTTATGACCAATTCATTCGAACCATTTAAGACCATATTGGTTATCAATTCATTATCATCTATCTCTCCGGTCGTACTAGGTAAGGTCACTGTATTGCTTCCCGAGATTCCGAGTTGGTTTCCGGTCAAGGTTAGGCTTTGTATTTCGTTATTGGCATTGGTATCGCCATCCGCTGCGATATGAGCATTTATAAAAGCTGTATTGGCAACGATGTCATTTTGCAGGGTTTCGTCATCATAAAACGCACCACCATTATCGATAATATCGTTGCCTGCCGCTGTACTGATAACATCGGCGATTGTTATAAAACCTTGATCGTTGGTAAAATCACTTAAATTGATATTCGCGTTGTCAAGCGCAAATGCACCTACTGAATTTTCAGATAATTTTTCTTGGGTTACCGATTGGTTCTGTAGTTTTCCCGGTCCGATCGAACCGTTTTGAATATCGACTCCGTTGATACCTCCGTTGATGATCTGTAAACTTCCGATACTGTTCGGGGCGACCTCGAAATTCTTGGTGCCCGCTTGGTCGGTAATTACGATCGTACTGACATCATTGACTATGGGATCCGTTGTAAATCCAAGTCCGGCAGAATTGCAGAGGTTTATCCATTGAACGCCATTATAGTAGTGAATACATTGGGTATCGGTATTGTAGGCCATGGCACCCTGATTGGGTATGATGGCATCCATTTGTGCGGTATTGATCCGGGTAATGACCAAAACACGGTCGTTACTTTCGAGTTCCAACACCGAAGTCGGAGATATAGCCTGTGGATTGTCACCTATCTTGATCTGGCCGTAAATGGCGGGCATGGCGAAGAATGCCAAAAGTAGGATCACTGGTATCTTTCTCATAGGGAAGCGGTTTATTTTCCTGTGTAATAAGATTGGTCTTACAAACATAAAATAATATGATTACATTACTAACTTTATACGATTAAATGGCCGTTCACAGGGGTAAAAAACCATCTAACGTATAAACGTTAAATCACATTAATTAGTGCTTGACCCTACAAATTAACAAAAGTTTATTTGCATACTTTTTTTTAAAAGCGAAACTTGTATTTTCTTTAGCCGTAATGTGGCCTTTACAGAGAAATCAAATTATCATATGAAACAGTTCTCCATTCTTTTTTTTCTTCTTATTCTGGCCACTGCAACGGCACAAGACGATGACCGTATTTTATTACGCGGTCAAGTACTTTATCGGAATGTGAACGTGCCTAACGAAAATGTGATCAACATCACTACGGAAAGCACTACTATTACCAATGAAAATGGACGATTCGGCATTCGAGTAAAGGAAGGTGACGAACTGGCCTTTACAGCGATCAACTATGAAATGGCAGTTGTAAAGATTACCGCCGAGATCTTGAAAAAAAACAGGCTTGTAGTCGAAGTCAATGAGAAAGTTACCGAGTTGGACGAGGTTGTGGTATCCCCCGAAGACAAAGAAAAGTTTCTGGATGCTCAAAGTGAAAAGTTCAAAGAAGTCGAGTATGAAACCGATCGCACGACAGCGGTCGAGAATATTTCGCTTTCCCAAGCGGAACGTGGAATGAAAGACGGAATAAACTTCGTCAATATTTTTAGGGCCCTTCTAGCCATAGGAAAAAAGAAGGACAAGGATACCGGGCCTAAATTGAAACCTAGTGAGGTATTACGTCAGGTTTATGATGATGAATTTTTTGTTGTTGATTTAAAACTGCCCCAAGACCAAATTCAAGGGTTTTTATTTTTTGTTGATTCCGAAATGGATGAAAACACCTTATTGAAAAAGGATAATGAATTTCAGCTACTGGATTTTTTGGTTAACCAGAGCAGGGCTTACCGAACCCAAATGGATGCTGAAAAATAGTTTTTTTTTCACCCTCTTTTTGTTGTTGACCACCTGTGTTCTTGCGCAGGATCAGTTTTTCACCCAGTTAGAAGGTCGAATCTATAGTGAAGACGGCGATGTGGCCGCTACCCATGTACTTAATATCACGAGCAATAGATTTACGATTACCGATACCGAAGGTTTTTTTGAGATTCCGGTTAAACTCTATGATACTTTGGCAGTGCAGTTCAAGAGAAAGGAGTTGGTCGTTACCCTTGAAATTTTGGAACAGGATCTTTTATTGGTACAGATGGAAGATGCACTTACGCAGTTGTCGGAAGTTGTTGTTCGCCCTTATAATCTCACTGGTGATATCTCCCGTGACGCCGGCAATATGAAAACAGAACCGGTAATTACTGCCTCTACCCTGAATTTGCCGAATGCCTATGTAAAATTACCCACGCAGGCCGAGCGCGAACTGTTTGCCGCAACAGCGAACCCGATAATGAGTGTTGACCCTCTTATAAATGCGATTACGGGGCGAACGAAAATGCTAAAAAAGAGAGTCAAGCGCAATGCGGAATATGCTCGTACGCAAAGAGTTCGAGAGTTTTATGTTGATTCACTTTTCAGGACGGATTTAAAGATTCCGGAAGAAAGCATTGACGATCTCATGTACTTCTGCGAAGTCGATAACGCATTTCAATCTGTTGTGGATACCCATGATCGGTTGAAGATTTGGGAGTTTATTCGAAAAAAAAGCTTGATTTATAGGAAAAACAATGAGTTGGATTGAAAGCCTCCTCCCTTTTGGGGAAGGCTATTTCCTAGAAAAGGCATCTTGCCAAAAAGTCCTCCCTCAATCCCTCCGGAGGAGGGAAGTTAAAAAGCCCTTTCCCCTCCGGGGAGAGGATTTAGGAGGGGGGGACTTACTGCCGCAGTTGAGGAAAGAGCTTTTGTTAAGGGGAGGTGTCTGACCAAGGAGTTGAATTCGCAAAAGGAAACACAAAGGTTTTGGCATAACATTTGCCTATTTTTATTCGATTTAAAATGAGACAATATGAAGTTCTTGAAAAAAAGCCTCCTGATTCTGATATTACCACTTTTTGCTTTTACCGCCTTACATAAGTTTTACGTAAGTGTAACCAATGTCGGTTATTCCGAAAAAGATGAAGCAATTCAAATTACCTCACGGATTTTTATCGATGACCTTGAGGCCGTTCTCAAAGAACGTTACGACATTGAGACTAAGTTGGCAACAGATGATGAATCTGAAATCGCAAATGAGTACATCGAAAAGTACCTTAGGGCAAAGTTCGTTGTAGAAGTCGATAACGAGAAAAAAGAATATCAGTTTATTGGAAAGAAATATGACAACGATCTTGTCATCTTCTATCTTGAGGTTGCTGAAATCGATTTGGCCGAAGTGCGATCAATTACAATCCAAAATGAAGTCTTGACAGATTTGTATGATGAACAGCAGAACATTCTCCATTTTAAATTCAAGGACAAGAAAAAGAGCTTCGTTCTTGTCAAGCAAAATAATAAAGGAATGTTAAAATTGTAACATTACATTAACAAATTATTAAAAAACCTTTATTTTTCGAGGATTATAAATCACACAAAAAGATGAAGAAAATCAAGTACTGTTTTACCTCACTATTATTTTTGTTCGGGGCCGCGGTTTTTGCACAGGATGGACACGAAGGGCAAACAAAAGAACAAGAAAGGGAACCGGGTCATGTGAACCAGAGCAAGTTCAAGCAAATGTATGAAGAGTTCGCTACTCCGAATACCTACAGATCGGCCTCCGGTGCACCTGGGCCTGATTACTACCAACAACAGGCGAACTATGTCATGAACATCGAACTCGATGATAAGAACCATAAAATTTATGGCGATGAGACCATCACATATATTAATAATTCGCCCGACGATCTAGAGTTTCTGTGGATGCAATTGGATCAGAACATCAGAACAAAAGATTCCAAGGCGAAATTGAAGAACGGTGGAGGTATGCCTATGGCCGAACAAGCCGGGGCTTTTGCAGGCAAGTACATTGGCGAACCTTTTGATGGCGGTTTTATTATCGAGCAAGTTCAAGATGCTTCAGGAAAACCGCTACCCTATACAGTTAATTTTACCATGATGCGAATCGATCTGCCCCAACCGCTTAAGAGCAAAGAGCAAATATCCTTTTCCATTAAATGGAATTTCAATATTCCCAATCATACGGTCGATAGGGCCAGATCGGGCTATGAAGAATTCGCCGATGGAAACCGTGCCTATGTAATCGCACAGTTTTTTCCTAGAATGGCGGTCTATAACGACGTCGAAGGATGGCAAAACCATCAGTTCTGGGGCAATGGTGAATTTGCCTTGACGTTCGGAGATTATGATGTCAACATTACGGTACCCGCAGATCACATTTTAGATGCCACGGGAACACTGCAAAACAGGAAAGAGATTTTTTCGGAGGAAATGATGTCCCGTTATGAAAAGGCCAAAAAGTCTTACGACAAACCTGTGATCATCGTGACACAGGAGGAAGCTGTAGAAGCTGCGAAAGGGTTTTCCGAAAAGAAAAAAACATGGAAGTTCAAGGCTAAAAATGTCAGGGATTATGGTTTTGCCACCTCTCGAAGATTTATTTGGGACATGCAGGCCGTAAAAATGGGCAATAAAGATGTGATGGCCGTTTCCTTATACCCGAAGGAAGGCAATCCGTTATGGGAAGAATACTCGACCAAAGCAGTAGCGCATACCCTAAAGTCGTATTCATCGCACACTTTTGATTACCCTTATCCAAAGGCGATTTCGGTTCATGCCAAAAATCAGGGAATGGAATACCCGATGATCTGCTGGAATTATGGGCGGCCCAATGAAGACGGCACGTATTCCGATCGTGTGAAATACGGAATGATCAGTGTTATTATTCATGAAGTGGGGCACAACTACTTCCCGATGATCGTAAATTCGGATGAGCGTCAGTGGGGTTGGATGGACGAAGGCCTTGACACTTTTATGCAATATATGGCCGAGCAAGAATTCGGGGAAGCCTATCCAGAGGCTATTGCCCCTAATAAAGCATATCCTTCTAGGAGAGGGGCTCCTTCCAAAATCGTTCCTTATATGAGCGGGGACCAAAGTACGATAGCACCCATTATGTCAAACCCTGAAAATGTTTACCAATTGGGCCCGAATGCCTATGCCAAGCCGGCAACCGCACTGAACATTTTACGTGAGACCGTTATGGGCCGTGAACTTTTCGATCATGCGTTCAAAACCTATGCGCAACGTTGGAAGTTTAAGCACCCGACTCCTGAAGATTTCTTTAGAACCATGGAAGATGCGTCTGCCGTAGATCTTGATTACTTTTGGAGAGGATGGTTCTACACTACCGACTATGTCGATATTGGAGTAAAGGGCATCAAAAAATATTATGTTTCAGACAAGCCAAGCAAAAAAATGCAAGAGTATATGGCCGCACGAAACCTGACGGAAGCAGATCTGCCCCTATTGGTTTATTTGGCAGACGAAGAAGCCGAAGATTTCGATGCTAGTTTGAAAGGCAAAGCTCCGTCTGAATCTTCGAAAACCTTGAAGGAATTCATGATGGATAATATGACCGAAGCCGAGAGAAAAGTGGTCAAAGAGCCAAAATATTTTTACGAAGTCACTTATGACAAGCCAGGCGGAATACCCATGCCGTTGATCGTTGAATATACCTATGCCGATGGTTCTACTGAAAATATTACCTACCCTGCCGAGATTTGGAGAAAGAACGATAAGGAGGTCAAACTTGTGATATCATCTCAAACTGAGCTGACAGGAATTATCGTGGATCCAAAATTGGAAACCGCCGATATCGATGTGACCAACAATGCTTGGCCGAAGAAAGAAGAAAATTCCGATTTTAATCAATTCAAAGAAAAGATAAAAGGAAAATAATCTTTGGAGATAGTTAATTAAGGGCAGACCCGTCAGGTTTTCAATACCTGACGGGTTTCTTCACTTTAAACTTCACTATATTTGTTCATGATGTTTTCGATTCAGTTTTTATTCATTAGTGGTGGCGAGATTTTCTTTATCATGTTTATTGTGGTAATGGTCTTCGGGGCCGATAAGATTCCTGGTATCGCAAAAGGGTTGGGCAAGGGCATGCGCCAGCTCAAAGATGCTACCGAGGATATCAAACAAGAAATTCAGAAAAGTGCTGAAAAACAAGGAATCGACACGAGTCTGGTCGACGATATAAAAAAAGACATTGACGATGTTAAGAAAAATATCGACTCCGGAATTTCCAATGACCTCAAAAAAGGATTCGACGGAGTCAAAAAAAGCGTGGATGATGTTACCGGTACCATCAAACGTCAGTAATCTTAAGCATGCTCGAAAAGATACTGGAATGGGACGCTGAACTACTGATTTATTGTAATAACCTGGGCACTACAGGTACTGATACTTTTTGGCATATCATAACCACATTTTCGAGTTGGATCCCCTTGCTACTGTTAATCGTGTTTTTGATGTATCGAAATTACAACCGAAAGGAATTTACCTGGATCTTGCTTTCCTTCGCCACAATGATCTCATTCTTGGCCATTTCTATTTTTATCGCAAAGGAATTTTTCGGACGCTTGCGCCCGAATAACGACCCAGAAATAAGCACCTTGCTCAGAATTCTTCGCGAGCCCAACGATTTTAGCTTTTTCTCTGGTCACGCTGCCAGTTCGTTCGCCATAATAGGCCTAGGGGTGTTCTATCTCGGGGAAAAAATGAAGTGGACATACCTCTTTTTTATATGGCCTTTGCTTTTTTCGTACAGCCGATTGTATTTCGGGGTACATTACCCGACCGACCTTTTCGTTGGCGGAATCGTGGGCTTAT
>QIJL01000581.1 GCA_003232435.1 Flavobacteriales bacterium
CGGATTGTCTTCAATACTCTGCGAATTAACCCCGAAAGTGGGATTACTACCTCCCAATTGTAATTGAGAAGTAATATTTGCTTCGGTCTTGCCATAAATAGGATCGTTAAAAGTTCCCAATTGGTACAGAGGGAGTTTATTTGCACGAACCGCCTGAATTTTCTTGTTGAAAGCAAAAACATCATAGGTGGCCTTATCGGTAACAAAAGGTTTGCCCCCGATAACCGTCGCACCGATAGTCGTGGGATCTTCTGTACAAGAGAATAGAACAGTGGCTAGAAAAAATCCCGTGAAGACGGGAAATTTAAATCTCTTCAAAAAAGTCATTTAGATTAATTTAAAACTTCTGTGCTATAAAAATTCGCATATGCCTCTTCGAATTCTTGTAAAGAAACATACGGTAACACTGGTTTCTGAAGGTTGGAAATATGTTTTTGCAATTCTTCCGGAATTTCTTCTGCGGCTAAAATAACAGCATCTGAAAAATCTACGGCAACTTTTAACAAATTATTATAGTCGGGCTTTGAGAGTGCCTCGATATTCTCTTCGGGAATTCCGTCAAAAGAAACCTTTTTAATCATTTCGCTATCAAGTTCGCCATCAAAACCTTGGCCGTAAACAGAGGTAACGATTTTACTATCGACAAAAAGAGGTTCGTCGGCATAAAACTTTCTAAGGTAAAGCGGAAGAAGGGAAGCCAACCAGCCGTGTACATGAATTATGTCGGGTGTCCAGTTCAATTTTTTGACCGTTTCCACTACTCCTTTGGCAAAGAATATTGCTCTCTGGTCATTGTCTTTAAAAAGATTTCCGTCGGCATCGGCAAATGTCGCCTTTCGCTTAAAGTATTCATCATTATCGATAAAATAAACTTGAATTCGCTCTTTGGGAATAGACGCTACCTTAATAATGAGGGGCATGTCCATATCATTGATCACTAAGTTCATACCCGAAAGACGAATGACTTCATGAAGCTGGTGCCTACGTTCGTTGATATTGCCATAACGAGGCATAAAAATTCGAATTTGGCCTCCATTGCTGTTGACCATCCTAGGGGTTTCATAAGACATTAGGGAAACTTCGTTCTCCGGAAGGTAGGGTACTAATTCTGAAGATACGAACAATATCTTTTTGCCATTCATAAAAGCTGTATTTTGAAATTTGTGCAAAGGGAATCGCAAAATTACAAAAATTATGCCGATTAGCCCTAATTGTAGTAAGTTTGCACGCTTTTAAATCGATATTGTGTTCACGGCTAAAACAATAGTGGAACTTAAGTCACGGCTGTCCGAGCTTGATAGCATGTCATGTGTGTGCCTTGTGCCCACCATGGGCGCCTTGCACCAAGGTCATATGTCATTGGTCAAAAGGGCGGTTGAAGAAAATGCGGTCACCGTTGTCAGTATTTTCGTAAACCCGACCCAGTTCGACAATCTTTGGGATCTTGACAAATATCCTAGAACCTTAGAGGCCGATGTTGCCCTCCTTGAAAAAATTTCAAAAGACATTATTGTTTTTGTTCCGAGCGCAGAGGAAGTATACCCTGAAGGACAAAATTCCGAGTCTTATGATTTTCAAGGTCTCGAAGAGGCAATGGAAGGCGCTTTTCGCAAAGGCCACTTTGATGGGGTCGGTACGGTCGTCGAGAAACTACTTCATATTGTAAAGCCTGATCGGGCCTATTTCGGGGAAAAGGATTTTCAACAATTGCAGATCATCAGAAAAATGGTAGAACTTAAAAAGATCCCTGTCGAGATCATAGGCTGCCCGATTGTAAGGGAAGAAAACGGATTGGCCTGGAGTTCTAGAAACGAAAGGCTCTCCAAGGCCATGAGAAAAGAAGCATCGTTTATTTTCAAAACATTGAAGACTGTCAAAAAAAAGTTTGGCACAAAAAGTGTCAAGAGTGTCTTGGATTGGGCCAAAAAGCAGTTTGAAGAACGTCCCGATCTAGATCTCGAATATATTGTTATTGCGGAATCAGAAACGTTAAGATCGCTTGAAGAAAAACGACCAAACACAAAATATAGGGCGTTTATTGCAGTTTTTGCCGATAGCGTAAGGCTAATAGATAATATCGCCCTGAATTAATTAACTTTGTCACATGCAAATAGAAGTTGTAAAATCTAAAATACACCGCGTAAAAGTTACGGGGGCCGACCTTAATTATATAGGTAGCATTACCATAGATGAAGATTTGATGGATGCCGCCAATATCGTGCAAGGTGAAAAGGTGCAGATAGTGAACAACAATAATGGCGAACGATTGGAGACCTATGCCATACCGGGGCCACGAAATAGCGGAGAACTTACTCTGAATGGGGCCGCTGCTAGAAAGGTAGCAGTAGGCGATGTGTTGATTTTGATTGCCTATGCCCGGATGGATGTCGAGGAGGCCAAGAGTTTCAACCCGGCGCTTGTATTTCCTAACGAAGAGAATAATCTTCTGGAATGATCTTGGGCGCACAGACAAAAAAGATTTTAAAGATAATACTCCCAATAGCCTTGGGAGTTTTTTTGGTCTGGTATTGGTATGATTCGACCTCTCCTTCCGATAGGAAACAGATTTTATATTATATAAGGGAAGCCGGTCTATTCTGGGTAGGGGTTTCGATCTTACTGGGAATTCTTGGTCATGTATCGCGAGCCGTTCGATGGAATTATTTACTCGAACCTCTTGGCTACAAACCAAGACTCAGCAACAATATTCTAATAATATTAATGGCGTATTTCGCCAATCTGGGCGTTCCGAGAATGGGTGATTTGCTCAGGGCTCCGGCTTTGGCAACTTACGAAGACGTACCTGTTGAAAAAGGTTTTGGCACTATCGTTACCGAGAGGGTCATCGATGTAATCATGCTCCTAATGATAATCGCGGTCACTTTTTTAATGCATACCGATATTATCTTAGGGTATCTTCAAGAAATCGGACTTCCCCTGAACAAAATGCTAATATTAGTGGGAGTAGGGTTATTAGGCCTTGTGATTTTCACCGTTTTCATTAAAAAATCAAATCATCGGATCGCAATTAAAATCAAAGACTTTGTGGCCGGTCTAATGGAAGGTGTTCTGAGCATTTTCAAGATGAAAAACAAATGGCCTTTTATTTTACACACCTTTTTTATCTGGGGATGTTATATCGGAATGCTTTGGGTCATAAAATTTACGGTACCCGAAACGATGGGCTTATCTTTAAGCCAACTAATGGTCGCTTTTGTTGCAGGTGCATTGGCAATGATGTTTACGAATGGTGGAATCGGACTTTACCCTATTGCTGTAAGTCAAGCACTTGCCATTTTTGGCATAAGCAAGGTTTCAGGAGATGCGTTCGGTTGGATAATGTGGATTGCCCAAACCTTGATGATAGTCGTTTTCGGGGCAATATCTTTTCTGATATTACCGTTATTGAATCGAAACCGCTAGGTATTCATACCAGCCAAAAACCAGCACATGCGACGTTTATTTTTACTTTTAGCATTCTTTACTTGCCTTGGCATAGGTGCTCAGGTCAAAGTGGAAATCTTCGAGTCTTTCAAATTGCAAGAAAGACGTGATGTCAAATATTATTTCCCAGAAGATTATGATGAGGAAAAGAAATATCCTTTAATAGTAGTCCTAGATGGGGAATATCTCTTCGACCAAGTTGTCGCAAACGCAAAGTTCTATAGCAAATTTCATGGCATGCCCCAGAGTATTGTGGTCGGCATCGAACAAAGTCAAGACCAAATACGGCTTGACGATTGCGCTTATGAGCCCGATAGCGGACTACCTTCTGAAAAAGGAAAACAGTTTTTTGAATTTCTGGGGATGGAAATCATTCCATACTTAGAACTAAATTATAGTACTGCACCATTTAAAATGGTAGTTGGCTATGACATAACCGCCAACTTTGCGAACTATTGGCTTTTTAAAGAGAATTCATTGTTCAATGCATACATTAGTATAAGTCCTGATATGGCCCCGGAAATGGAAACAAGGGTGCCAGCACGTCTAGGCGCTTTTGACAAACAGATTTTCTACCAGTTGATTTTGGAAGGTGAGAAGAGCAAAAATACAGATCGAATCAAACAAATGGACAAGGCCATCAAAGCCATTGACAAAGAATCATTGCATTATTATTTTGACGAATATTCCGGGGCCGATCATATTTCTATAGCGACCTACGGAATCGGTAAGGCCTTTGACAATATCTTCGGAATGTTCAAACCAATCAGTCCGAAAGAATACAAAACACAAATGTTGACTTCAGACGAGCCGGTGTTCGACTACTTGACGGCAAAATATAAAACCATTGAAGATCTCTTCGGATTTAAAAAGGATGTTGACCTCAATGACCTTATGGCGGTCTATGCCGGCATTCGAAAAAAGGAAGACTTCGATTCTTTAAAACCCTTATCGGATCTTTGTAAGAGAGAATTCCCTGCCACCATGCTCGGCTTCTATTTTGAAGGCGAATACTACGAGCAAATGGGCGAGCCCAAAAAAGCACTTCGTACTTTCGAAAAAGCTTTCGGTATGGAAGAAATAGACTTCTTGACCAAAGAAATGGCTTTGGAGAAAATCGATGCTTTGAAAGCGGATTTTGGATACTGATTTCGCAATCAAATTGGACGATCAAGTAACTTACGGAAGCAATTACCTCCACTCGGTCCATCAAGTGAAGTAAAAAAATCCTCGGGGCAAGCCCACGAGGCATTTAGTGGAAGATAGTTTTTGATTTGATGAAAACCATCCGTTTTCAAACTTTCCTCAAGCCTCGGGGAATTAAACCCAAAGAGATTAAAGATAATGAGCGAGTTCCTCCGCTGGTGCAAGTGTCTCACTTGTACCTCATGCCAACAATCAAAATCGTTACAACGGCCAAGAAACAAATCTCGATATATACTTGTGCCAAATGGAAATTCGGGAGAATCAAGGCAGGGCGGAGCGTTAAGAAAATGTCTTGCAGACATTTTTAGCGAACGAGCCAGCTGGCGCATGGGCAAAGCATCCGCCTAAGGCGGACGGCGATAGATTTTAACCCTCCTACGGCGGACAGGCGAAGGTATGGGCGAAAAGACCAAGTAGAAATTTCGGATTTCCATTTGGCAGGAGTATAAATTAGTCCTTGCGCCCTTTGCGTAAAACTTTGCGCCCTGTACGGTTAAATAAAATACCGAACCTAAAAGTTTAACCGCAAGGTTCGCTAGTGTGATGATTTGTAAGAAAGGCGACTAAAATTTTTATGCGATTTTTTCTTTAGGCAAGGCAAAATTTATAAGCATAGCCGTAGCTACAAAAAGGGCGAAAAATTAGTTGCCTTTTTTATGAATCATTACACTAGGAATTCTCTGTGAAACTCCGTGAGCCTTCGTGCAGCTCTGCGAAATAACTTTTCCAACAGATTAAAATTGCCCCCCGAAGCCCTCTAGAGGACAATTCCTTTAATAACCTTTAGAGGTCAGTAGATAAGTTCATAGTACCGATTCAACAAAAATGGCAGTTTGGTGGGTCCTCCCCTTTTTTCAAGGGGCGACACAGCGAGAGCTGTGGGCGAGCTGTAGCGGGGCAAGCCGGAGGGGTCTCTTCGGGAATTCGATAACCCTCGGAAATCGTAGAAACCAACAGAGCGGGCTAAAAAAGATAGTTTTCAGCTATGTAACTAACTACTGATCTCTAATAACCTTTTTCCAACAACAAACTCCAAGCCTGTCACACTGAGCGCAGTCGAAGTGCCAAACATCCCAAACAAAGTTTTATCTTTAGCCCTTGACCTAAAATTTAGGAATGGCCAAAACAAAGACAGCTTTTTTCTGCCAGAACTGTGGTACCCAATATGCAAAATGGGTAGGGCAATGTGGTGCCTGCAAAGAATGGAACACGGTTGTCGAAGAAGTCGTTCAAAAAGCCGAGAAATCGAGTTGGAAAACCAACGGCAGTCTTTCAAAGAAAATAGCCAAACCCCTTCGAGTCAATGAAATCAGTACCGACAAAGAACTACGCCTAGATACTTTCGACCTTGAATTCAACCGCGTCTTAGGGGG
>QIJL01000667.1 GCA_003232435.1 Flavobacteriales bacterium
AATACATTGGGAAATTTCCATGGAAAAATGGCACGTGGGTAAAGACCTCATCCGCAATCGGCCAAGTCTCGATGAACTTGAACCTTGAAAAGCCATAGGAGGCCAAAAGACCGGAAAAAGTCAGGGCATCTGAAACGAGGAAAAACCACATCATCAGTTTTCCGTAGCTCGCGTTAAGGGGTTGGTTACCACCTCCCCATACCTTTTCTTCCGTAGTTGTTGTTACCGTAGAATCCATATAAAAAGTATCTGGTCGATTATTTGGTGACAAATTTACATTTTTTTAGTGCAAACAAAAATCCATTTAAATCAAAACTTACAATTATGTAATTTATTATTTCACAAAGGTCATAAATACCACCAAATAGATCCACAGCAAATCAAGAAAATGCCAAAAAGTAGCACCTAGCGACAGTCCCAAATATTCGGTGGACGAATACTTTCTTTTGAAATGATTGTACAAAACTATTGAAAGCGAAATAATTCCGGCTACGACATGTACAATATGCACCGCCGCGATCACAAATATGTGTGCTCGTCGGGCCAGTAAAGTAATGGCCTTGGGAGATCAATTGAGAAAACCCATTGAACTGTAAAACTATAAACAAGACCCCAAGGGCCAAGGTAACCAGCAACCAGTTGGTGCATGCCTTTACATTGTCAGATTCTATGGCTTTTTTGGCCATTATATATGTAAGGCTACTAACTATAATGACACCAGTACTGAAATAGAACATTGTGGGCAGTTCAAGTGCCGCCGACCAATCTTCTCGGGCACTACTTACGATATAAGCGCTGGTCCACCCAGCGAATGCCATCAAAAGACTTGCTAGTCCGAACCAGAGCATCATTTTCTTCGCTCGATCGTTTTTTTCCTTTAAACTTAATTGTGTGATATCTCGTTTCAATGTGCTTTTTTTAAAAAATTGGATGGACAAACATGTTCCATCAGAAATTTTCATTTCCCCACCCTAAAGCGTGGAAAATTTCCTAGGTGTTTGCAAATTTATAGAAATCCTGCGCCCTTCAGGGTTGGGGAAACAGGATTTTTAGCCAAGGTTTCAATCATTATTCCAGTTAAATTAATGGCCTGATAAACTTATCGGCCACATACACCAATTGCATCAAGGTGATATAACTTACGCTTGCCAGCATCAACTTTCGGGCTGTTTTATTATCGCGTTTTTCATAAAGCCGGAACGCGAAAAACAGCATTGCCAAGCCCAACAAAAAGACCACTATGGCCGCCGGAATCGATAATTGCAACCTTCCGGTAATTCCCAGTACGGGTACAACTGAAATGATTATCATCCAAATCGTATACATTACTATTTGCAAAGCAGTACCGGTATCTTTCTTTCCCGTCGGAAGCATTTTAAATCCGCCTTTTTTGTAATCGTCATCCAACATCCATCCTAAGGCCCAAAAATGTGGAAATTGCCAAAAGAATTGAATCATAAACAGTGTACCTGGTTCTATACCGAAATCGTTCGTTGCCGCCACCCAACCCAACATAAATGGAATTGCGCCCGGAAAGGCCCCAACAAAAACAGATAAAGGCGTCTTGGTCTTTAAAGGCGTATACACGCTGGTATACAAAAAAATAGAGATGGCACCGAACATTGCTGTTTTGGGATTAAGAATATATAAGGATATTATTCCCAAGGCCGTGAGTACTACGGCAATGATCAAAGCCTTGTTTACCGACATTCGCCCCGAAGGTATCGGCCGATTTTTAGTTCGGTTCATCAGGGCATCGAGGTCTTTTTCGATTATCTGGTTGTAGGCGTTCGAAGCACCTACCATACAATACCCGCCAAATGCCAAAAGTAATATTGAGAAAAGTTGTATTTCGTGGGCTCCCAAGAAATACCCTGCGATTGAAGAAAAGACAACACTAATTGCAAGTCGAGCTTTGGTAATCTCTTTAAAATCGGAAAAAACCAATGATAATGCATTTGTTTTAGCCGTATTTACCGCAGTCTTCATCTTTACTTTTTAGTAGAGCGCAAAGATACGCCCCCATTGAATTTTTTGCAACGAAATAAAGAATTACTTGAGAGTGCCCCCAAAACTTCTGGGCTTTATTTTGCCCCGCCCGAAACTGCCCATGGCAGTGCCGACCTCCCCAAAGGGGGGTAACCGGTATTCGAGGCACGGCCTCGAAAGATTTATTATTTGACAATGTTTATCCTATCTTTAAGAATCGGCTAATTCAAATTAAAACTACTGTTATGAAAAGAAAGGCATTGCGTTGGACACTATTGTTTTTTATGGCTGCGATTACCTCTACAATTGCTCAAGACAAAGAAGTGACCATTACTATAGATACCTTGAGCAATCAGGTTTATATGCTTACGGGACAAGGAGGCAATATCGGTATCTATGTTGGTGAAAAACATGCATTTATGATCGATGACCAATTCGAGCGATTGAGCGAAAAGATAAAAATCGCGATAAGTTCATTGACCGATAAACCTATTGCTTTTTTGTTCAATACGCATATGCACGGAGACCATACTGGGGGCAATGCAAAATTTAACTCCGATGTAACTAGCATAGTAGCCCATGATAACGTGCGAAACCGCATGGTCGAAAATCAAATCGAGGCTATCAATGAGAATAAAATGGATGCCAAGGTAGCTCAATCGATGCTACCGGAAGTCACTTTTTCAACCGACATCACATTTCATGATGGCGACGAAACCATAATGGCCTTTCACGTACATAATGCCCATACAGACGGGGATGCCATGGTCTACTTCTTGAAGAATAATGTGCTACATATGGGAGATACTTATTTCTCAGAGCGCTACCCGTACATCGATTTAGGAAGCGGAGGTAGTATAAACGGATTTATCGAGGCCCACAAAAAAGCCTTGTTGGTCATTAATGCGGAGACCAAAATCATTCCAGGTCACGGAAGGCCCTCAAATAAAATGGAGTTGGAAACTTATACCGCAATGTTGGAGGAAGTAAAGGGAATTATTCAAAAGGAAATAGACGCAGGAAAATCGTTGGACGAAGTGAAATCGAATACCGAATTGACGAAGAAATATGATGCCTCGTACGGGACTGGTTTTATCAAACCCGATCGGATGAAAGAGATTTTTTATACCAGTCTGAAAGGTAACTAAACTACCATCGGCTAAAGACCGATGGGTTTGGGTTTCGCCCCCGCCTGCCCTCCTACGGCGGGTAAAGGCGACTAAAGTTCTGCCGATTTCCCTACCGCTTTACGCATTTCGCTTTTCGTATGGCGTATGGCGTATGGCAAAAATACTAAAGGCGAGGGATTTTCCCCGAGAAGGATACATTAAAACCATAAAAAACCCGATGCGAACATCAGGTTTTAAATTTTTTTTATGCGTCTTCTTATTGAAGCTTGAACGTAATCGGAATACTAAATGGAACCCTTACGGCACGGCCCCTTTGTTTACCTGGAGTCATTTTAGGAAGCTTTCCGATAATTCTAGCAGCTTCTTTCTCTAAGTTTTTATCCGGCCCCCTCATTCTTACGTTTCCGATGCTACCATCTTTTTGAATGGTAAACATGATGTTGACCCTACCTTGAACGCCCATTTCCTGGGCGATTTCAGGATAACGGAAATTCTTGCTGATATGCTTCTGCATCATTGATTGGAAACAGGTACGCATCGCTTTCGCCCCTTTCCCCTTTTCTTTTTCACAACCTGGAAAAATCGGTACATCTTCGATAACCGCAAAAGGCACATCTAAATCTTCATCTACTTCTCCAACATCAATATCCTCAACTGCGATGATTTCTTCTTCTTGACTGGTCTCGGTCGATTCGATTACAGTTTCCTCAACTTCCTCCTCATCTTCAACTATCTCAATGATCTCAGGTGCCGCTGGAGGTGGTGGAGGTGGAGGTGTCTTGATCTGTTCCGTCATAGGAACCTCTTCATCCAACTCATCATCAATATTCATTGAAATGTCGTAGTCGTTCGTCTTGTCATAAGTCTTCCATTCCAAAGCAACATAAGTAAACAACAAAACAGCTGCTAAACCTATGACGAAATACAGACTGCTGTTTTTCGTGAGATCCGCCTTTGGGTTCTTTTTTGGTTCCATATCTATTGAATTTAGTATTCGCTAATTTAATTAATAATTCCTTTTGTACAAAATTAAAGCTTCCTATTTAGTCATTGCCATCGATCCATTTAACAAAACCTCTTTTCGAGAATACGAAATTGCTTACAAAGATTCCACAAATACTGCCTAAACTATTGGCCAAGGCATCAAAAAAATCGCCCTCTCGGTCATTTGTAAAACTATATTGAAAAACCTCAATAATTATACCAAATGCTATAGTCAAAAAGAACATTAACACTAATGTCTTACTAAGTTTAACCGACCATTGCCCTTGTTCCCACAAAAAGAAAACACCCAATAGGGCCGCCGTAAAGTAAAATACAAAATGTACTATTTTATCGCCATAGGGAATATCAAAGGATCCCGTGTCGATTCCTGCGAATGAAGATAGACTTGAATAGGTAATAAAGGCCAGCCAGCCAAAAAAGGCAAGCGTAAAGAATGGTTTTTTAGGCACCGATCAGCTCTTTATAGGCATCTGCACTCAACAAATCATCCAATTCTGACGGTGTATTCAACTTTATTTTGACCATCCAACCTTCACCATAAGGATCCGAGTTCACCTTTTCAGGTTCATCTTCAAGAGATTCGTTAAATTCGATTATCTCGCCACTGAGAGGCTGCAAAAGGTCAGAAACCGTTTTTACCGCTTCGACCGTACCGAAAACTTCCTCACGATCAAGGGTTTCATCAAGTGTCTCAACTTCTACATAGACGATATCCCCTAATTCACTTTGGGCAAAATCGGTAATTCCGACTGTGGCTATATCGCCATCGATCTTTATCCATTCATGGTCTTTTGTATACTTTAACTCGGATGGTATGTTCATCTTTTCTGACTTATTTTGAAGTTGGGCAAATGTAAATGATTCCCTCAAGTAATCAAAAAACTAGGTTCAAGTTCAAGTGTCAAGTTCAAACTCAGCAATTTCAATACAATATCATATGGGAATTTTAATCCCGAAAATCTTTGCATGACCATTAAGTCTGTAAAATTTAATGGGGAAGAATTCAAGAAATTCACAAAACAAAGTAGAATGTCATTCCGATCGAAGTGTCTCCCTCTCTTAATTTCGAGATTCCTCCTGCGTCGGAATGACAAAGCCGGTTCTAATTCCCGAAGTTGTACCTTAAAGTGAAACCAGTATTAATAGTTGTTTGAGGAAAAGCCGTAGACACAGCAAACTTTGAAAACGAGTGGTCGTAAAAAAATAATGCGTTCAAATTCTTGCTCAAGGCATAATCGGCGGTAAACTTGATCGACAGGAGATTCTGACCCGAAGTAATCTGGTTATTATCGATATCAAAATTTCGAATGATGGTGATGTTATCGCGAAGGGTTACATCGGCCTTTAGGTTCAGATCTCCTTTCAAACGGGTCTTGGTTCCTCCGATATTCGTGACCATTTGCACATCTTTGATTCGATACCCCAGTCCGACGGTATATTCTTTTCCATTGTTCTCTGTCAACAAATTGTTATCGAAACTCATCGACAGCATTCTATCAGAACGTACTTCGGCCAAGACGCTTACTGAATTCTGCATTTCAAAATCGACGCGGATCAATGGGTTGAACATATCCATCATCGTGACATTACCAATAATATTATCGGGTAAAACATCAAGTGTCTCAGTATCCGTTGGAATATAGAAGGGATCGGTAATATTTTCATTTATTAGTTGAGTCTTCTCCAAATTAGATTGAAAAGAAGTGATACTATATGCTGCTTTATAGCCATGGCTCAACGAAAAACGCTTGAACTTCTTTTTAAACCATTTGTTTTTCATCAGCCCCGTATACTTGATATTCCAATTAGGAATCGGTATTTCCTTTAATGCCTTTAAACCTACCTT
>QIJL01000662.1 GCA_003232435.1 Flavobacteriales bacterium
TCTTGCGCCAAAACACGTGCGAGCGCAACCCGCTGTTGTTGTCCGCCACTCAGATATTTCACTTTTGTTCGGGCGAAATCCGTCATTTCTATCATCTCTAGCAATTCAGCGGTTTTTGTGGCTTTTTCTTTAGGTTTGAAAACCGAAAGATATTCACTTACATTTTCTTCCACCGATGTATAGGGCATCAGGTCAAAATCTTGCGAAAGATATTTCATATACGACTCGCCTGGCACTAAATTGTGCAATGGGCCGAGAACGGGGGTCTGATCCCAATAGATTTCACCGACCTTTATATGTAATAAGCCGTAGATGATTTTTAGCAGGGTACTTTTTCCGCATCCGCTTTCGCCGATAATGGAAACATGCTCGCCACTGGCAATTTTTAGATTGATGTCTTCCAGAACCGGAAGCTCATCATAAGCAAATGAAACATGATCTACCTGTAACATTCTTGAAGGGGCGATTCGTTAAATTGCTATTTTCCGCTATACGGAAAAATTAAGCTTCATTTTCAATTCTAGTGTAATGATTTGTAAGAAAGGAAACTAATTTTTCGCCCTTTTTACTTTATGCTTCGTTAAAATTTTTAACCGTAGCTACGGCTATGCTTATAAATTTTGCCTTGCCGAAAGAAAAAATCGCATAAAAATTTTAGTTGCCTTTCTTACAAATCATCACACAAGGCAGTGGGGAAAGTAAAAATTCCGCTCATAAAATAGAACGGATGTAAAGTCGAATTATTGACAAAGGCAGTGATTAATCTTTAAATTCTTTTAATACGGACTTATTCGGAAGTTCTTCAAAGCCCATATTGTAAAATGTAAAGCAAAAGATATCGGCGTATTCTTCGATAATCTTGCTGGTCGGCTTTCCGGCCCCGTGACCGGCATTGGTCTCGATTCGGATCAATGTCGGATTTTCGCCTGCTTGTTTTTCTTGTAACTCGGCGGCGAACTTAAAACTATGTGCTGGCACTACGCGATCATCATGGTCGCCCGTGGTCACCAAAGTTGCGGGATATGAAATACCTTCCTTGACATTATGCACGGGAGAATACCCTTTAAGATATTCGAACATTTCCTCGCTTTCTTCGGATGTGCCATAATCAGCGGCCCAACCCGCTCCGGAGGTAAAAGTGTGGTAGCGTAGCATATCCAATACGCCCACTGCCGGTAGGGCGACTTTCATCAGATCGGGTCTTTGGGTCATTACGGCACCGACCAGAAGTCCACCGTTCGATCCGCCACGAATGGCCAAATGGTCTGATGAGGTATAGTTGTTATCGATCAGGTACTCGGCGGCTGCAATAAAGTCATCGAAAACATTTTGCTTTTGCATTTTGGTGCCAGCCTCGTGCCATTTTTTACCGTACTCGCCACCACCACGAATATTGGGTACGGCATAGATGCCTCCCTGCTCCATCCAAACGGAATTCGCGATACTGAAAGAGGGGGTAATACTGATGTCGAATCCACCATAACCGTAGAGGATCGTGGGGTTCTTGCCATCCATTTTCAGGCTTTTTTTATGTGTGATGATCATCGGTATTTTGGTGCCGTCCTTTGATTTATAGAATATTTGGTTCGATTCGTAGTCGTTGGGATTGAAATCAATCTCGGGTTTCCAATAAGAGGTATACTTGCCTGTTTCGACATCGTATTTATAAGATGACCCCGGAGTCTTATAGTTCGTGAAGTAGAAATAAAACTCTTTTTCCTCATCTTTTCCTCCAAAACCGGAAGCACTTCCAACTCCAGGAAGCTCCACCTCCCGTATCAACTTTCCATCATAATCATACTGCAGCACCTTTGAAATGGCATCGACCATATATTCCGCGAAGAAATAACCCCCTCCCGTGTTTGGCGCAAGAACATTTTCTGTTTCAGGTATAAGGTCGACCCAGTTTTCAGGTCTAGGCTCGGCCGCATCAACTGTCACGATCTTTTGATTAGGGGCATCCAGGTTTGTAACAATAAAAAGCTTGTTGCCGATATTTTCGATGACATAGCTGTCAGATTCATCGTGGTCGAGTACTGTAACGAGGCCGCTATCGGGTTTTGTCAGATCTTTCATGAAAAGTTTGTTGCCCGAGGTGGACCTTCTGGCCGAAATGAACAGGTATTTTGCATCGTCGGAAACATAGCCGCCCACATACCGATGTTTTTCAACAGGGATTCCCCCGTAAGCAAGTTTGTCTTCTTTCTGAGGTGTTCCCAGTTTATGATAATACAGTTTATGTTGATCGGTCTTTGCGGAAAGCTCACTTCCCTTGGGCTTGTCGTAGCTCGAATAGTAAAAGCCCTCATTGCTCTTCCATGCCAATCCACTGAACTTGATATCGACGAGTGTGTCTTCGATAATTTTCCTTGTTTTGACATCCATGACGATGGCCTTTCGCCAATCACTACCGCCTTCCGAGATCATATAGGCCGCTAATGAACCATCTTTGGTAAAACTGAGTCCGGCAAGGGAGGTAGTGCCATCCTCAGAAAATGTATTGGGATTCAAAAACACTTCGGGTTCATTATCATCTTTTTGGCGATAGACTACATACTGGTTTTGAAGACCGTCATTTTTATAGAAATAGGTGTAGTCCCCTTCCTTAAAGGGGGATCCTAATTTTTCGTAGTTCCATAATTTTTCCAATCGCTTTTTTAAAGCATCTCGAAACGGAATTTTTTCCAAATAACCAAAAGTAACAGTGTTCTGTTCTTTTACCCAGGCCTCTGTTTCGAGGCTTCGGTCATCTTCGAGCCAGCGGTAAGGATCTTTGATTTCGGTGCCGAAATAGGTTTCGGCCGAATCGGCTTTTGTGGTAACAGGATAGTTCACAACAATAGGGTCTTTTTTGGTTTCGGTCTTACAGGAAAGTACGGTTATTGCTGCCACCGTAAGTATTGTTAATCTTTTCATGGGATGGTTTATAGGATAGATTCCAAAAATACCATAAAAAACCTTCAAAATATCGATGTTCGAATGATTTTACTTTTCTCGGAAAGAAGATTGGACCAAACCTTTTTCGACTAAATATTCCGCGATCTGAACCGCATTGGTTGCCGCCCCTTTTCTGAGGTTATCGGAGACTATCCACATATTCAAAGTATTCCGTTGCGTTTCGTCCCGGCGGATCCGCCCGACGAAGACCTCATCTTTGTCATGTGCATATATCGGCATGGGGTAGGTGTTGGTATCCGGATTATCTTGTACGGTAACACCTGGGCTATTGTTCAGTAATTTTCGCACTTCGTTCAATTCGAAATCATTGTGAAATTCCACGTTGACCGATTCTGAATGTCCACCAGCGGTAGGAATACGTACAGCGGTGGCACTAACGGAAAATGTTCTGTCATCTAAAATCTTTTGAGGCTCGCGGGCCAGTTTCATTTCTTCTTTGGTATAGCCGTTTTCAAGAAAAACATCGCAGTGCGGTAGCGCATTTCGATTTATGGGATACGGATAGGCCATCTCGCCCTGAACACCTGCAATCTCATTTTCCAATTGTTGTACTGCCTTTAAGCCAGTGCCAGATACCGATTGGTATGTTGAGATGATTACCCGCCTCATCTTGTATTTATCGTGCAAAGGAGCCAGTGCCATTACCAACTGTATGGTCGAGCAATTGGGGTTGGCGATTATTTTGTCTTCTGCGACCAGTTCGCCAGCATTTATTTCAGGGACAACCAATTTTTTGGTGGGATCCATGCGCCAAGCCGAAGAATTGTCGATTACCGTTGTACCGACTTCCACAAATTTAGGGGCCCATTCCACTGAAGTGTCGCCGCCAGCGGAAAAAATCGCGATATCGGGTCGAGCGGCAACTGCGTCAGCCAAACCGATTATCGCATGCTCTTGTCCCTTGTATGTTAACTTCTTCCCGACAGAACGCTCGGAGGCTACCAAAAGCAATTCCGAAATGGGAAAGTTCCTTTCCGCCATGACTTTCAACATCACTTCACCGACCATACCTGTTGCTCCGACAACTGCTACTTTCATTTTTTTCCAACTTGAGGGGCAAATGTACCGCAAGTAGATTAAGCCTACAAGTGAAATTTTACGAACGTATAGAAATATAACAAAATGTTTATTTTGAAACATATGTCATCCCGACGAAGGAGGAATCTCTTGTTTGATTTAGTTGAGATTCCTCCTTCGTCGGAATGATAAGAGACAAAAAACCGCCAAACATTTTAAAAACGAATGGCGGTTAGGTTGGTTAATTAGCTAGTGTAGCGGTAGTCTTAACTTTATACTGAAAAGCAAGAATCTTATTTTTTTAGAGCATCGCGAATTTCTGCTAAAAGCTCTTCAGCCGTAGGCCCTGCAACCTCTTCTACAACAGGTGCCTTTGTTTTATTATAAGCCCTAACGATCATAAACAAGACAAAGCCCACAATCAATAAATTGATAATGGTATTGATCCAAGCACCATAGCGAATTGCATTCTCTGGTTTGAAACCTTCCTCTCCTTCAACTCCGACCCCTGCTGAAAGGACGTGTTTAAGGCTTCCAAAATCAACGCCGCCTACAAACTCACCTACAATCGGCATAATAATATCGGAAACAAAACCATTGATAACAAGCCCCAAAGCACCGGCCAAAATAACTGCGACGGCAAAATCAATGACATTGCCGGTCATAATAAAATCTTTGAATTCTTTTAACATGATTTAATATTTTTTGTGGTTAATTATTAGTGTAATGCAATGTAGTGAAAAAAAGGTTTCCTAACAAAATGTTAAAAAA
>QIJL01000604.1 GCA_003232435.1 Flavobacteriales bacterium
GTGATGGTGGTCAGTTGGTCTTCCAATTCCTTTAAGACCGTTTGATAGCCTTCGGCTTGATCAATTGGAGCAAAAGGATGAATGTTTCCCCATTCCGCCCAGCTTAAAGGCAACATTTCGGAAGCTGCATTCAATTTCATGGTACAGCTTCCCAAAGAAATCATGGAATGGTTAAGGGCGAGATCTTTGCGCTCCAGTTTTTTGATATAGCGCATGAGTTCGGTTTCGGAGTGGTATGAGTTGAATATGGCATCTTTAAGAAATGAGGTATTGCGTTTTAAGGGAGTTGTTATTACCTCATTATCTTTAGAGGAGCCTGAAAAAGATTCTTTGACATCGCTCAACTCTTTGAAACAAGCGAAAATTCTTTTTAGGCAATTCTCGGTTGTGGCCTCATTGATAGAAATCGAAATATGTTCTCCGTCTATATAGTTGAAATTAACTTCTGCCCTATACGCTATTTCTTTAATTCGGTCGGCATCATTTACTTTGATCGCGATAGTATCGAAATAAGCCGAATTCTGCTGTTCAAATCCTAACTTTTCTAAATAAGATGCCAGCATCTTTGTTTTTTCGTGGACAAGGTCGGCAATATATTGTAAACCTTTCGGACCATGATAAACGGCGTACATTCCTGCCATAACGGCCAAAAGTACTTGCGCCGTGCAAATGTTCGAAGTGGCTTTATCTCGCTTTATATGTTGTTCCCTTGTCTGCAGGGCCATGCGCAGCGCAGGTTTACCATCGGTATCTATGGTCACACCGATTATGCGACCGGGAATACTTCTTTTAAATTCTTCCCTCGTAGCAAAAAAAGCAGCGTGCGGGCCACCGTAACCTAAAGGAATTCCGAAGCGTTGAGTGGTGCCCACAACGACATCTGCGCCAAATTCCCCAGGAGCCTTTAAAAGTACTAGACTTAATATATCGGCCGCTACGGCAACTTTGATCTCATTTTCTTTGGCTTTGGCAACGAAATCGGCATAATCGTGTACTTGGCCATGTTTTCCGGGATATTGTAACAGAGCCCCATAGAAACCTTCCGAATAGTCGAAATTTTCATGATTATCGATGACCAATTCAATTCCCAATGGTTTTGAGCGTGTCTCCAATAGTGAAAGGGTCTGTGGTAGAACTTCCTCCGAAACAAAGAACTTTGCCACATTGTTTTTCTTTTGATCTCGAGTTCTCACATCGTACAAAAGGCTCATGGCCTCCGCGGCGGCCGTACTTTCATCCAAAAGGGAGGCATTGGCCAATTCCATTCCCGTAAGATCGCAGACCACGGTCTGAAAATTTAAAAGGGCTTCCAATCTGCCTTGCGCGATTTCAGCTTGATAGGGAGTGTAGGCAGTGTACCAACCGGGATTTTCAAGTATATTTCTCTTGATAACCGATGGGGTAAGACTTTCGTGATACCCAAGCCCGATAAAACTTTTAAAGACCTTGTTCTTTTTTGACAACTTTTGAAGATGCTCCAAGAACTCATTTTCGCTCATAGCCGTTGGCAAATCCAACTTTTCTTGAAGGCGAATATCATCGGGAATCGTTTCTGAAATCAACTGATCGAGGTCGTCAACCCCGATTTTTTTAAGCATTTTTTGATAATCATTTTCTCTAATCCCAATATGGCGGAGTGCAAACACGTCTGTTCTCATAATCTTTTTCAAATAATTTCCCCGACGGCTCTGCCTCGGGGTTTCCTATTTACCTCTCTTTTGGAGAGGTCAGAACTGCTTTTGTGCAGTTCTGGGTGAGGTAAGAAAGTTCACAAAAATAAGTATAAATCCCTACTAAATTTGCAATTTGAGCCACCCGAACAGCAAAGTTTTTAACGAAAATTCAACCTTATCAACAGTTTGGTTATTTTTACTTTGTGAATCTTCTCAAACGGATTTTTGATTTCTATCTTGATGCCAGTGTTCATGTGGCATTGGCAGTGTTTTGCTTGATGTGGCTAACCGGATTTATATTGGACATCACTATAGATAAAAACCTTGCTCTATTCCTCTTTTTCGGTACAATTGCCAGCTACAATTTTATCAAATACGGTCTTGAGGCCGAGAAATATATTTTGGTCGCAAATCGTTATCATAAAAACATTCAGTTCTTCAGCTTCATAGCCCTGGGCTTTGGAGCCTACCATGCTTATTTTTTGACCAAGGAAACATGGCTCGGACTCGGCGTACTTGGTATTTTGACCGGTCTTTATTCCCTTCCCGTTTTGCCGAATACAAAGAATCTTAGAAGTTTAAGTGGATTCAAGGTTTTACCAGTGGCTCTCGTATGGTCGGGGGCAACCGTAATATTGCCGGTATTGCAAATAGGAGGTGATCTAGGTTGGGATGTTTGGGTGGAAGCCTTACAGCGATTTATAATGGTTTTAGTGCTTATACTTCCTTTTGAAATACGCGATGTCAAATATGATTCAGCGGAGTTAAGGACAATTCCACAACGTTATGGGGTCACAGTTACCAAAGTGATCGGTATCTTTTGGGTCGGTTTTCTTGTTTTGACCTTATTCCTTAAGGATGATCTTCAGCACTTTGACCTTTTTGTCAAGATGATAATTTGTTTGACATTGGTCATGGTAACATTGCTGTCAAGAGAAGACAGATCAAAGTACTTTGCGACTTTTTGGGTAGAGGCCCTTCCTATATTCTGGTGGGCGATCGGCTATTTAGGTGTCAACAAGTTCTTGTCATAAAAATCAAGAATTGTTTTGCAATTCACGTTTCATTCGACGCTTTTCTTCTTCAGATAGGGAATATAGATTTGATTTTTCGCAAAGAAGGGTAAGTTGGGTGTTCTTTTTCGAGAATTTTGAGCAAACCTTACAGACCAAAAAATGGAACTTCAAGTTTACTAGCTCCCAAAAAGAGGCTTCTTTATATTGATTTTTATCGCAGATTATCGCTGCTTCCTCACAAGAGATCATAGTTTAAACCAATTTTGATTTAGGCATCCCATCAAGGCGGTACGCGCCCTATGGATCATTACCCACAGGTTAGACGGGTTTATTTCGAGTTCATTACAAATATCTTCGGTACTCATTCCTTGAATGGTTTTCATCTTAAAAACGAGAGATTGTTTTTTAGGTAGTTTCGAAATACAATCATGAATTGCAAGGCCCAGTTCTTCATTTTCAATGGCATCGTTCTCAAAGGAACTAAAAGGGTCGGCAACCTGTTCTTCTAACCAATCCCCATCAGAATCGGTATTCGAACTATAACGCATTCGCACCTCTGCTTTTCCTTTTTTTGAATTTATTTTACGGTAGTGGTCGATTACCTTTCGCTTTAAAATGGCAATGAGCCAAGTACGCTCGGCAGCATCGCCCTTATAATTTTTAGCGGATTTCAATCCGGCGAAAAAAGTTTCCTGCACGAGATCCTTAGCAGTTTCAGAGTCGCTTACACGCCCTACCGCGTAGTTGAAAAGATAGTCCGCATAAGAATCTACCCAAGTGTCGGGATGTAGCTGATGTGCCGTCATTCTTTTTCCGTCGCCTTCAAATGTAATTGAATTTGACTTAACAACCCTCATATTTTCATTTTGTCGTTCGTACTTTTTTGCTATCATAATTTTTTTATCTTTGATTAAACCTTATGTCGATGAAGCCAACTATTTCAATTTTACTGGTATTGCTGATAAATTTAGGATGCGCTCAAAGTACGTCAAAACCTATCACAGAGTTTTCACAGAATGATATCATTAACGGGATATTGGTAGATGTTCGCACTCCGGAAGAATATAATGCTGGCCATATCGATAATTCATTGAATATCAATTGGTTCGATTCTGATTTTGCAAAACAAATGCAGTCGATCGGTAAAGACGAGACCATCTATGTATACTGCAGAAAAGGAAGTCGCAGTGCCAAAGCCGCAGCAGTATTGGATTCTTTGGGCTATAAAAATGTGGTCGATTTAGAGGGAGGGTATAATGCTTGGAAATTGAGGGAATAACTTTCATGACCTGCGAGGTTTTCAGAACCTTGTAGGTCTGGCAGAGCACATTTCAATCAAACCTACAAGGTCGAAAAACCTGTCCACCGAAGGAGGAAGACCTTGCAGATTTTTAACCGGCCTTCAACAAACCCGCCCTTTCCAATAAAGCTTCGATTTTAGGCTCCGCCCCACGGAAGCGTTTATAAAGTACCATAGGTTTTTCCGTACCGCCTTTTGAGAGCACATTTTCCTTGAATTTTGTGGCGACCTCTTTGTCGAAAACCCCTTTTTCCTTAAAATAGGCAAAGGCATCGGCATCTAAGACCTCGGCCCATTTGTAACTGTAATACCCCGAGGAGTATCCTCCTTGAAAAATATGTGCGAAAGCAGTGCTCATACAGGTTTCAGGGGTTTCAGGATATAAATTTGTTCCGGAAAAAGCTTTGGCTTCGTACATTTTAACATCTGTAACCGATGATGGGTCTGCTCCATGCCATGACATATCTAGAAGTCCGAAGCTTATTTGACGAAGGGTCGCCATACCTTCTTGAAAGGTGGAGGATACCTTTATTTTGTGAACCAATTCCATCGGGATCAATTCGCCGGTTTCGTAGTGATTGGCAAAAAGCTCCAAGGCCTCTTTTTCATAGCACCAGTTTTCCATGACCTGGCTGGGCAGTTCAACAAAATCCCAATAGACTGAAGTACCCGAAAGGCTGGGGTAGGTAGTGTTTGCCAACATGCCGTGGAGTCCGTGCCCGAATTCATGAAACAATGTCG